>QKJM01000148.1 GCA_003249315.1 Archangium sp. | reverse complement strand
CCACCCGAGCCGCTCCCGGGCGCGGGTGATGTCCGGGCGGCGCTGCTTGGGATCATCCTTGGGCAGAGGCTGGTGGATGATCCGCCCTCCCCCTCCCGCCGCGGCGCGCACCGCCTCGGCGAACTCCAGCATGGTCATCTCCCGAGGGTTGCCGATGTTCACCGGCTCCCGCTCGTCCGAGAGGGCCAGGCGCACGATGCCGTCGATGAGATCCTTCACGTAGCAGAAGGAGCGCGTCTGCGAGCCGTCACCGAAGACGGTGAAGTCCTCACCGCGCAGGGCCTGGCTGATGAAGGCGGGCACCACGCGCCCGTCATCGAGGCGCATGCGCGGCCCGTAGGTGTTGAAGATGCGGACGATGCGCGTCTCCACCCCGCGCGAGCGCGCGAACACCTGGGTGAGCGCCTCCGCGTAGCGCTTGGCCTCGTCGTAGCAGGCCCGGGGACCGATCGGGTTGACGTTGCCCCAGTAGTCCTCGCGCTGCGGGTGAACCAGCGGATCCCCGTACACCTCCGAGGTGGAGGCCTGCAGGAAGATCGCCCCCTTCTCCTCCGCCAGCCTCAGCCCGTTCTCCGTCCCCACCGAGCCCACCCGCATCGTCTCCAGCGGCAGGCGCGCATAGTCGATGGGCGAGGCCGGCGACGCCAGGTTGAAGACGTAGTCCACCGGCCCCTCCACCTTCAGCCCCTCGGTGATGTCCTGCAGGAGGAACTCGAAGCCGTCGCGCTCCCGGAAGGTGTCCAGGTTCGCCTGCGTCCCCGTCAGGCAGTTGTCCACCGCCACCACCGCCGCCCCGTCATCCAACAGCCGCTCGCACAGGTGCGAACCCAGGAAGCCCGCCCCTCCCAGCACCACCACCCTCTTGCCTCTCATGCTCTTCTCCGCTGGCGTCGTCATGGCCCTATAGCTCGTCGAATGTCGCCTGCCCCGGCAACTGTGCCTTGTACTTCTCCAGTACCAGATCGATCCCTTGCCGGATGTACTCGGCCACCGGAACCTTCGTCTTCTGGTTCAGCGCCTTGAGGAGGTCGTTCTGCTCGGGTGTGATGTAGATGGTCGTGCTGATCTTCTTTCGGGCCATGGCGATATGTGAAAATATATGGAGTGACATGGCCCTTGAAGCGCTGATTTCTCGGACCCGCATTCCGGGGCCGAAACGGCGCCAGGAGTGGTGATGCCGTCGACGCGCAGGTGGTTCCTCGGGCTCGCCCTGGTAGGTCTATGTGGGTGTGCGTCAGACAAAGGCGTCCGAAAGCCGGAGGCGGAGGGAGGAGCCGAGGCGAAGAAGGCCGCGGAGCCCATCCGCCCGCCCCCCGCCCCCTCGGAGAAGGTGACGGAGAAGGACACCAACGGGGACGGGCGCCCGGACGTGTGGGTGTACACGGAGGAGGCGCCGCGCGCGCGTCAGGTGCGCAAGGAGCTGGACATCAACTGGGACGGCCGGGTGGACCTCACCACGTACTACGACGCGCGGGGGGAGCGGGAGCGCGAGGCGATGGACCTGGACTTCGACGGGAAGGTGGACGCCGTCTACTTCTACGAGAAGGGCATCAACGTCCGGCGCGAGAGGGATCTGGACGGGGACGGACGGACGGACGTGTGGGCGTACTACGAGAAGGGCCGGCTGGCGCGCAAGGAGCGGGACTCCAACGGAGACAGCCGGGTGGACTACTGGGAGTACTGGGAGAACGGCCAGGTGGATCGCATCGGCGAGGACCTGGACGGGGACGGCAAGGTGGACAAGTGGAGCCGCGCCAACCCGGCCGAGTGAGGCTCAGGGCTGGCTGGTGCCAGAGCGACCGTAGGCGTCCTCGAGCCGCACCACGTCGTCGAGTTCGGGGGTGGAGACCTCGAGGATGTCGCAGTCGGTGAGGGCGATCATCCGGTGCTTCATGAGCGGGCGGATGTGGTAGCTCTCGCCGGGCTGCATCTCCTTCTCGACGAGCCCCTGGCCCTCGTCGACGACGAAGAGCAGGCGGCCGGACTGGACGTGAATCGTCTCGTCCTTCTGGTTGTGGTACTGCAGGCTGAGCTTGTGGCCCTCCTTGATGTGGAGGAGCTTGCCCACGTAGCGCTCGGTGTGAGCCCAGATGAGCTCGTGGCCCCAGGGCTTCTCCACCCGCCTCGTCGTCGTCATTCGATGTACCTCTTCCCTGGCTAGTTCGCGCTGGCGACGAAGGCGTCGATCTTCGTCTCGCGCTTGAAGTCGGTCATGTAGCGGGTCGCGGCCTCACGCGAGGGGAAGCTCCCCATGCGGACCCGGAACCAGGTGCCCTTGTTGGGGACCTCGGCGGAGACGATGTACGGCGCATAGCCCCGATCGCGCAACCGTGCGGCGAAGCGCTCGGCCTCCTGGCGGTCCTGGAAGGCGGAGAGCTGGAGGGTGAAGGCACCACCGGGGACGGCCTCGGTGGGCTGGCGGGTCGCGCGGGCGATGGCGTCCTGGAGAGTGCCCCCCTCACGCGAGGCGGTGCGAGTGGGGACGGGAGCGGACTCGACCTTGCCCGGCAGGGGAGCGGGCTTGGGCTCAGGCTTGGACTCGGGCTTGGGCTCAGGCTTGGACTCGGGCGCGGCGGCGACCGCGACGGGGGCGTAGTCGTCATCCGTCGGGGACGAAGTGGGCTCGGGCTCGGCGGGCTCGGACTCGGCGGCCTTGGGGGGCTCGGCGGGAGCAGGCTTTGGAGCGGGCTTGGGAGCCGGCGGAGGAATGGAGACGGTGACGGTGGCGGGCTTGGGGGACGAGGGCTCGGGAGAGACCTTGCGGGTGAGCTCGTCCTGGAAGGTGAGCGGGGGCTCGGCGTCGCGGGCCTGGGCGAGGGCCTGGGCGTTGGCGTCGAGCGCGGAGAGGAGGTCCGGCGCGGAGGCGGCCTGGGCGTTGCCGGCGAGCTTCTTGCCCACCACCACTCCGAGTACGAAGACGGCTCCCATCACGACGATCCCGGCGATCAACAGGCTGACGATCTGCCGGTTGTCGAGCGAGACGTCGAACTTCTCCTTCATCCGATGGGCATCACGCATGACCTGACGTTCCTCGTAGGGCCGGGCTCCAGCCAGCCGCACATTGTTGCGGCCTGTAGCGTCGGCGTGGGTCGGAAGGTACGCCCCACCCCCCGGACGGTCAAATTCAGAGCAGGCCCGCGAGCCTCAGACGATCCACCCGCCACCGAGCACGCGATCACCCTCATAGACGACGGCGGCCTGGCCGGGAGTGACAGCGCGTGCGGGCGTCTCGAGCCGGATGGAGACGAGGCCATGGGGAGAGACGACGACCCTGCCAGGGACGCCGGGGTGGCGGTGGCGGATGCGCACCTCGACGGTCTGCTCGGGGGGAGGAGGAGCGTCGACCCAGTGGGGCTGGAGGAGGCCAAAGGTATCGCGAGCGGAGCCCTCGGCGGGGCCGACGACGACGCGACGCGTCTCGGGCTCGAGGCGCTGGACGTAGCGCACCTCCCCTCCCCCGAGGTTGAGGCCGCGGCGCTGGCCGACGGTGAAGCGGTGGAGGCCCGAGTGGTGGCCGAGCACGTTCCCCTCGGTGTCGACGATCTCCCCGCCGGGCTGGGGGCCGGCGACCTTCTCGACGAAGCCGGCGTAGTCGCCATCGGGGACGAAGCAGATCTCCATGCTCTCCGGCTTGCTGCTGGTGGGGAGGCCATGGCGCTCGGCGATGGCGCGGACCTCGGGCTTGGAGAGGGAGCCGACGGGGAAGAGGAGGTCGGCGAGCTCCTGCTGGCCGAGGGTGAAGAGGAAGTAGCTCTGGTCCTTCGCGTGATCGACGCCGCGGCGGAGGATGTACCTGCCATCGCGCTGCTCGACGCGAGCGTAGTGGCCGGTGGCGAGACGGGCGCCGAGAGCGCGGGCGCGCTTGAGGAGGAAGTCGAACTTCACGTCGCGGTTGCAGGCGACGCAGGGGATGGGAGTACGGCCGCCGAGGTAGGACTCGACGAAGGGGCTGATGACGCGGTCCTTGAAGAGGTCCTCGGCGTTGGCGACGTAGAAGGGGATGCCGAGGGTCTGGGCGACGGCACGAGCGTCGTCGATGTCATCGGGGCTGCAACAGGAGCCGCACTGGGCCTTGCCCTCATAGGACCAGACCCGGAGGGTGATGCCGATGACCTCATGGCCCTGCTCCTTGAGGAGGGCGGCGGCGGCAGAAGAATCAACTCCTCCACTCATGGCGACGACGACACGCATGGGCACCTATCTACACGGAGGAAGGGCCGAGCGCGACGGAAGGAGCAGGAATACAAACGCTCCCCTCCCCTCGATACCAGGGCTCCAACCTAGGAACCCGAGCGCCCCTGTTGCCACTCGCGAAGTAGTTGCTGAAGCGTCTCGGGACGATTGAGCGAGGGCTCATCGA
>QKJM01000414.1 GCA_003249315.1 Archangium sp. | reverse complement strand
GCACACCACCACATGGCCCTTCATCGTCTCGGCGATCACCTCGAACCACTCCTTGTCCTGACGGTGCTTGGCGAAGAAGAGATAGGCAAAGCGCACCAGGCCATCCGCCAGGAGGAGGATACCCACCGGAGGAATCAGGAGGTTGAGTCCTTCCACCACCCAGTCATCCACATAGGCCAGCGACGGCTGGCCATAGAGCAGGAAGTAGACGTGATGGAGAGCCTCGCCCAGCGCCACCCGCTCGCCCTCCGGCCCCCGGTAGCGCCACTGGATGAGCAGCGGCCCCAGGCCGAAGAGCAACGCAGCCATGAGCAGGGTCGTACGGAAGCGGCGCAGTAGCGCCCGCAGATAGCGCAGGTTTGCCGCCAGCCGGCGGCGCGGGGACACCATCGTGCCCCTGCCTACCACGGCCGGGACGACCGGGCTACCCGGTGGCCCTCACTCCGTGGGGGTGACGCCGGACTCGGACGTCTGCTTCGCCCGGTTGCGCTCGATGATCCACACCGCCAACACGCCCAGCTCGTAGCAGAGCAGCATCGGCCCCGCCATCAGCGACAGGTTCACCACGTCCCCCGTCGGGGTGATGACGGCCGCGAGTATCAGACACACCACGAACGCGTGCCGCTGGTACTTCATCAGCCAGCCCGCCTTCACGACGCCCACCATCCCCAGCAGCGCAATCACCAGCGGCAGCTCGAAGATGATGCCGAAGGAGAGGATGAGCAGCAGCACCAGCGAGAGCTGCTCGTTCATGGTGAGCATCGGCCGCGTCCACACCTCCGCCACGTAGCGCGCCTTGCCCACCGCCAGCTCCTTCTCCAACCGCCACAGCCCGGCCAGCTCCTCGCTCCGCGCAGGAGCCACTCGCGCCAGCAGGCTCGCCGACTCGTCCATGGCCGTCGCCGCCGCCCCGTACTCCTCCCGCGCGTACGCCTCCACCGCCTCCACCCGCTTCTCCACCGACTGACGCAGCACGCTGCGCGCCTGCACCCCGAAGCCGTCCGCCGTCGCATCCAGCAGCCGCCCCAGCCCCGCCAACCGCCCCTCCATCTCCACGCTCTCCGCGGGCGTCCGCTCCGGCTCCACCGACTGCCCCTCCCCCTCCGCCTTCAGCGCCTCGCTCGCCTCCCGCGCCAGCAGCCCCGCGCGCTCCGCCTCGCCTATCCGGAGGTAGCGCAGCGCGTCCTCCTCCCTCAGCATCCCCACATCCAGCCGCTGCGAGAGCGCCAGGCTCTCCTCCTCGTTGAGGAGGAACTTGAACATCGACGGCAGCACCACCGAGTAGCAGAACAGCGCCCCCGTGAGGAACGCCAGCGAGCCCAGCACCACGAAGGGCCGCGCGTAGCGGCGCTCCTCCTGGTACAGCCCCGGCGCCACGAAGCCCCAGATCTGCAGGAGGATGACGGGCGTCGAGAGGAAGATGCCGGCGTAGACGCCCACCTTCATCAAGACGTTCAGCTCCTCGATGCCCGAGGTGTAGATGAGCGCGCGCCCCTCGGCCGGCAGCGCCGCCAGCACCGGCTGCATCAACACGCCGAACAGGGGCTTGGCGAACACCAGCGAGGCCGCGCCCAGCACCGCCACCGCCACCACACACTTGAGGAGCCGGGAACGAAGTTCCGTCAGGTGCTCCCCCAGGCTCATCCGAAGTTCGTTATCCACGGGCTCGACTCTCGGGTGCTAGCTGCCCTTGGGCGCGTTGCGTGCCACCGTGCCCGGAATGGGCTCGAGGCGAGGAAGTCCCTCCGACTCCGCGTCCGGCGACGTGTCGGTGGCAGGAGCGTCACCCGCGGGGGCCTCGGGGGCCTGAGCGGCCTCCTGCCCTTCCACGGGTGTCCCCTCGGCAGCGGCGGTCCCCGCCTCGGGCGCCCCAGGCGGCGCCACCGGGGGCTTCGCCGCGGGAATCGGCCCCGGCAGCTTGGGCCGCGGCTCGTCCTGGAACTCCTGGTCCATCTTGTAGAACTCGCGCTCCACCACAGTGCGGACCTCGTCCGTCTGCCGGCGGAACTCGCGAACGAACTTACCGATGGCCCGCGCGAACTCGGGCAGCTTCTGCGGCCCGAGCACGAGCAGCGCCGCCACCAGGATGAAGATGAGCTCGCCTGCGCCGATGTTGAACATGAGCGGATGGTTCCAGAGAAACCGCCGGGGGGTTATCGCGCCCCGAGGGGTGCGGCGCAACCCCTTGTTCCGGTCTGCTGTCCGCCCACCGTCGAAGCCGAGGGGAGGAATGACCGGCTGCCTGCCCGACATCCGTCGGGCGGTGAACGGGGCCCAGGCCACATGCGGCTAGGCCGCCAGCCCGGGAGACGAGGTGGACAGGAGGCGGTCTCGCGCCAGCACCCGGCGCTCCACCAGGAAGAGCATCAGCGGCAACCCCACGGTGAGGGCGATGGACAGCCCCACCACCCGCTCCATCCCGCCCAGCGCCCCGCCCGGCAGCTCCACCAGCATCCGCGAGGAGACGAAGGCCCCGGCCGCCGCCCCCATGTGCTGCACCGCCGACTGGAAGGACATGAAGCGCGCCCGGATGGACTGCTCCGGCACCCGCGAGGTGAGCGTGCTGTAGGCCACGTTGCGCACCCCGTTGGAGAGGAAGAAGAACGCGTAGATGACCACCAGCGACACCCCCGCCGGCAGGTGGAGGAAGGCGAAGTACAGCGTGGCGATGAACAGCAGCGAGCCCACCGTCCCCACCCGGAAGGAGCCCAGCTGGTCCACCAGCTTCCCCGCCACCCGCAGCGTCACGAAGCTCACCAGCCCGCCCACCAGGTAGATGGACTCGAGCTGCGTGCGCGGCGCGCCCAGGTTGTTCTGCACGTAGGCGGCGATGTTGGGGATGACCACGAAGCCGCCCGCGTTGAGCAGCAGCGTCAGCGAGTAGGACAGCAGCACGTCGGTGCGGGAGAAGAGCTCGCGGACGCTCACCCGATGCACCGGCTGCCGCCCCGGCTCCAGGTGCCCGCGCACCGGGGGCAGGAAGAAGATGGCCCCACCCACCAGCAGCAGCCCCAGGCCCGCCACCACGAAGAAGGGCATCCGCCACCCCCCCCAGGCCGCCAGCTTCAGCGCCGCCGGAATCCCCACCACCGAGGCCACCGAGAAGGCCCCCATCACCGCCCCCATCGCCCGTCCCCGCCGCTCCACCGGGATGAGGTCCGCGATGATGGACAGCGACAGCGAGGTGGCCGGCCCGCCGAACAGGCCCGCCGCCGCCCGCGCCGCCAGCAGCGTCCCCAGTCCCGTGGCGACTCCTCCCGCCGCCGTGGCCAGCACCAGCCCCAGCATCGCCACCGCCAGCGCCTTGCGCCGATCGAACCGGTCCAGGAAGTAGCTGCCCGCCACCCCCGCCACGCTCCCCGCCGCAGTGTAGGCCGCGCCGATGGTGCCAATCTCCGACGTGGGAATGCTCAACCCCCGGGCGAAGTCGGGGCCCAACGGCATCACCATCACGAAGTCGAGGATGTTGACGAACTGGATGGCGCCGATCATGAAAACGATGGCGCGCTCGGAGACCGCGGGGCGGGAGGACATGGCTGCCCTCCACTATTCCACGAGCGGACCGGGTGCACGCTTTTCCGCGTGCCCACCTCCCCTCACACCTTGAAGCGCCGCATCTCCGCCCTCAACACCTCCGACTGACGCTGCAGGCTGTCGATGGCCTCCTCCAGCGCCTTCACCAGGCGTGTCTGGTGCTCGCTCACGCCCTTGATGGCCTCCACCGCCTTGAGCACCTGCTCACCGCCCTTGGTCTGCTCCCTCTGGGCCCGGTTCAGGTGCGTCACCATCTCGTTGATTCTCTCGATGGAGCGGGTGATCTGCCTGCTGCCGTCCGCCTGCTCCTGACTGCTGCGCTGCACGTGCGCGGTAATGGCCTTCATCCGCTCGGAACTCTTGATGATCTGCTCGCTGCCCTTGGCCTGCTCGTTGGAGGCGCGCGAAATCATCTGCACCGTCTCGGAAATGCGGTGAATGGCGGCCGTCACCTGCTTGCTGCCGCGCGTCTGCTCCACCGTGGCCCGGGCGATGGCCTGCACCATCTGCGTGGACTTCTGCGCACTGTCGTTGATCTTCCGCAGGGCGCCCTCCGCCTCCCGGCCCAGATGCACGCCCTCCTCCACGTTGCGCACGCCCTGGCCCATCACCGTCATGGCGTTGCGGCTCTCCTCCTGCACGTTGCGGATGAGGTCGGCGATCTCCTTGGTGGAGTTGGCGGTGCGCTCGGCCAGCTCCTTGATTTCGTCCGCCACCACCGCGAAGCCCTTGCCATGCTCGCCCGCCTGCGCGGCGATGATGGCGGCGTTGAGCGCCAGCAGGTTGGTCTGCTCGGCCACGTCGTCGATGACGTTGAGGATGTTGCCGATCTCCGAAATCCGCCGGCCCAGGCTCTCGATCACCCCCGAGGCCCCGAGGCTGGACTGTTTGATCCGCTCCAGGCCCAGCATCGTCTTGCGCAGGGCCTCCACGCCCGTCTGCGCATCCTCGGAGACCTGCTCGGACAGGCGCGCCGTCTCGTTGGCGTTGACCCCCACCTGGCTGATGGAGGTGTCCATCTGACTGATGGAGGAGCTGGTCTCCTCGGTGGAGGCGCTCAGCTCCTCGATGTTCTTGGCCACCTCCTTGATGGAGAAGGTCATCTCCTCGATGGCGCTGGTGGTCTCCTCCACGCTGCCCGCCATGGCCTGCACGTTCTCCGTCACCTCGTCATTGGTGGCGGCCATCTCCATGATGGAGGAGCTGCTCTCCTCGGCGCTCTGGTAGAGCACCTCCACGTTCTCCGCGATGCCGCGCAGGGAGGCCAGCATCTCCTCCATGGAGGAGGACGTCTCCTCCACGCGCCCCTGGATGGTGGAGGCGCCCGAGGACACCGTCAGCCCGGTGCGGGAGAGCTGCTCGATCACCCCGGCGACCACCGAGGACACCCCACGCACGCTGCTGAGCGTATTGCGTAGCGACTGGCCAATGCCGTCGAGCGCCTCGGCGAGCTGGCCCATCTCCCCCCCGGCGTCCAGTTCCACACGCTCGGTCAGGTCCCCCTCGGCCATCTTCCGCGCCGCCGCCATCATCGTTCCCAGCGGGCGCAGGATGAGGACGTGGGTGACAACGAAGATGAGCGCCACCACCAGCACCCAGCCGATGATGAAGGCCCCCACCAGGGTGAGGCCCAGCCAGTCCAGCACCCCGCGGAGGGGCTCGGTGTCCATCACCACCACTACCCGGCGGGACACCGGTCCGTCCTTGTTGGAGGAGAACACCGGCTCGGAGAGGAGCAGGTTCCCATCGGGCAGCTCGAACCGCGCGGGGGCCCCGGGCTGGAAGAACCGCACGGAGTACTCCTCCAGCCCCGCGGGCTTCACTCCGGCCTCGGGCACGTCCGGGAGGACTTCCCCGGAGCCGGAGACCAGGGCGACGTACTTGAAGTCCCTGTCCGACTCCACCAGGCTGCCCCGGAGCAGCGCCTGCCGAGCCCCCTCGTCCTCGCTCACCAGGAGGCGGGCAATCTCCTGCGCCTTGTCATGCCCATGCTGGATGAGCCGGCTCTCGAGGAAGTGGGAGACCTCCCTCGACAGAAGGAAATGGAGAGCCCCGAGGAGAACGGCCAGGGCCAGGGTGAAGGTCACAAGGAGGGCGACCCGGAGACCGGGTTTCTTCAGGCGGCGTAGCAAGGCCGTTGGACTCTAGGAAGGGAAGGCCCCCGAGAGCAAGAAACCAGCGGACCTCTCCCTGGAGAACAGCGGAGCAGGCATCCGGGCTCCACTCGGGACATACTGAGTCCACTCGGGTCATACTGAGGGTGTGGGAGCCCCCTTGATGAACCCGACACTGCTACTGACCGATCCCTTCCTCCTTCGACACGCGCCCGACGACGAGCACCCCGAGCGCCCAGCCCGGCTCGCCCGCATCCTCGAGTTGCTCGAGCAGGAGCCGGTGGCCGGCACCCGCTGGGAGCCTCCTCGCCCGGCCACCGAGGAGGAGATTCTCGCGGTACACACCCCCCGGCTGCTCGAGTCCCTGCGACGGCTGCGCGGCCAGCATGCGGAGATCGACGGGGACACCCTGGTATCCCCGGACAGCTACGACGCGGCGGTGCTGGCGGCGGGAGCCACGGTGCGGGCGGTGGAAGAAGTCATGGAGGGGCGGGCGCGGAACGCGTTCGCGCTGGTGCGGCCACCGGGACACCACGCCGAGCCGGACCGGGCCATGGGCTTCTGCCTCCTCAACAACGTGGCCATCGCCGCGGAGGTCGCCCGACGCAGGCTGGGGGCCGAGCGAGTGCTGGTGTTGGACTGGGACGTCCACCACGGCAACGGCACCCAGGCCTGCTTCTGGGGGCGGCGAGACGTGCTCTTCCAGTCGATACACCAGTACCCCTACTACCCAGGGACGGGCGCACCCTACGAGACGGGCGAGAGTGCGGGCGCGGGCTACAGCGTCAACTGCGGGCTGCCCGCTGGCTCCACCGACGCGGACCATGGGGCCGTCTTCCAGCAGCTCTTCCTGCCGATAGCCGAGGCCTTCCGGCCGGACCTGGTGCTGGTGTCCGCCGGCTTCGACGGACACCGGCAGGATCCCATCGGCGGCATGACGCTCACCGAGGAGGCCTATGCGGCCATGTGTACGGCCCTGATGGATCTGTCCGAGCGGATGTGCGGCGGGCGGCTGGTGCTGGTGCTGGAGGGAGGCTACTCGCTGGAAGGACTCTCCAGCTCGGTGCGCGCCTGCGTGGAGGTGCTGACCGGAGCGCGCCGGGCGGACTTCCCCGAGGGCCCCTCCCCCCAGGCCCTGGCGGCCCTCAAGCGCAGCCACGACGCCCTCCGCATCTTCTGGCCCGTGCTGGGCTGAGCGGCTGCCGGGCGGGCCGCATTCGAGCCCCGGCCCTCACGGAAGCCTGTACCCGCGAGGCCCGAGCGGTGAGACTGGGGAGCATGGACGCCGAAGTCGTGGAGAAGCTGAAGCGCGCGGGACTGAAGGTGGATGCACCCGACATGCTGCGAGTGCCCATCCAGCGCGACGCTCAGAAGAAGATACTGCCGCTGAACGAGGACGTGCCCATCATGGGCAACGAGGGGCTGCTGATGGTGCGGCTCGCGCCCATCTCCCAGCTCTGGACGGGCACGACGAAGCCGCCAGATCTCTCCCGGACACCGCCGCTGGAGTACCAGCCCTTCTTCCTGCTGCTCGAGGCCACGGCCGCCAACTACTGCGCGGCCACCGGCAAGCCCGAGACGGATGCCGAGTTCGAGCGCCTCTACCGCCACCTACGTCGGCGACCGGACGGCAGCGACAACAACCCGCTCTTCTCCTACCTGCAGGGAGCCGCGCGCCTCTACCTGTCGCTGCGCGACGTGAGCCAGGCCGAGTTCGAGGCGGTGGCCAACCGGTTGAGCCAGTCCGCGAAGTGGCACGCCGCCCACGTGGGCAGCACCCACTACCACCGCGAGGTGCTGCACGGCCTCTTCGGCGCCTGAGCCTCCAACCCCACTCAGCGGCTTCCGCTCTCCGCCCTTCCGTGGCAGGAAGGGGACCTGACACCCGGAGGGAGCACGCACATGGCGAAGCTGGAGTATCGCACCGCGCTGGTGACGGGAGCCTCGAGCGGTATGGGCCGAGGGCTGTCCCTGTGGTTCGCCCGGAAGGGCGTGAAGGTGTACGCCGCGGCCCGCCGCCACGACAAGCTGGAAGCGCTCGCCGACCAGGCCCGCGCCTCCGGCGCCACCATCGAGCCGGTGGAGCTGGACGTCTCCAACCCGGAGGCCACCGTCGCCCGCATCCGGGAGTTGGACGAGGCCTGCGGCGGACTGGACCTGATCATCGCCAACGCGGGGGTGGGCCAGCAGATGAATGCCCGGCGGATGGAGTGGGAGCACGTGAAGCGGCTCATCGACGTCAACGTCGCCGGGGCGGCCGCCACCCTGTGCGCGGTGCTGCCGCGGATGGTGGAGCGCAACCGCGGACACCTGGTGGGCGTGGCCAGCCTCGCGGCCTGGCGCGGGCTGGCTCGCAACGCGGCCTACTCGGGCTCCAAGGCCTTCCTCTCCACCTTCATGGAGAGCCTGCGGGTGGACCTGCGAGGCACCGCCGTGCGCGTCACCTGCATCTACCCCGGCTTCGTGAAGAGCGAGATGACCGCCCCCAACAAGCACCCCATGCCCTTCCTCCTGGAGACAGAAGAGGCGGCGAGGATGATGGGCAAGGCGATCGCTCGAGGGGAGGCCGAGTACGCGTTCCCCTGGCAGACGGCGGGCCGCATGCGCATGGTGAAGGCGAGGCCCAACGCCCTCTTCGACAGCACCATGCGCAAGCTGCGCTGAGGCCCCCCCCCGGCTACGGCGCGGTCATCATCCAGTCCTGGACGTCCACCTGGCCCTTCTCCGGGGCCACCTCCTCGGGCTCGGTCCCCTTCTTGAACCAGATGTCGACCGCGTCCTTGGCGTCCGAGGCGATCCGCCCCGTCTTCCTCTCTATCTTCAGCTTGCGCACGCTCTCCCTCAGCCACTCCGGAGGGTAGAACTCGGGCTGGGGCCGACCCTGGAGGGCCGCCTTCATGTAGCTCAGCCAGATGGGGAGCGAGGCGCGGCCGCCCGTCTCGTAGCGACCCAGCGGGTGCTCGTTTCGGTCGTACCCCACCCACGTCACCGTCACCAGGTCCTTGGAGAAGCCGGCGAACCAGGTGTCGAAGGAGTCGTTGGTGGTGCCCGTCTTGCCCGCCGCCGGCTTGCGCAGCGCCTGCGCCGCCACCGCCGTGCCCTCCTGGACCACCCCGCGCAGGAGCGTGGTGAGGATGAAGCCCGTCTCCGGCTCCATCACCTGCTCGCCCGGCTCGAAGAGACGCGCATAGCCGGCCGCCACCCGGTCCTGCAGCGGCGCCCACGCGTCGTCGAAGGCCGTGTGGTCCTCCAGCGTGCGCCCGTAGCGGTCTTCAATCTTGCGGATGAAGTAGGTGGGCTTCTTCCGTCCGAAGCGGTTGAAGGTGGCGTACACGCTGGCCAGGTCGTACGGGTACACGCACGAGGAGCCCAGCGCCGCGGAGAAGTCCATGTTCATCGGGGTGGTGAGGCCCAGGCGCAAGCTCCACTCGGCCATCTTCTTCACCCCCACCGCGGCGAAGGTCTTCACCGCGGGGATGTTCATCGAGTTGACGAGCGCGGTGCGCAGCAGCACGTCCCCGAGGAACTTCTCGCTGTAGTTGTCCGGCTTCCAGCTCACCCCGCTGTCCGGATCATGCTCGACGATGGGGGAGTCGACGATGATGGAGGCTCCCGTCCACCCCAGCATCTCCAGCGCTGCCGAGTACACCAGCGGCTTGAAGGAGCTGCCGGGCTGGCGGCAGGCCTGGAAGGCCCGGTTGAACTCGTTGGCGTCGAAGTCGTACCCGCCCACCATGGCCGTGAGGTACTGGCGGTGCGGATCAATGGAGACGAGCGCGCTCTGCAGCTCCGGCTCCTGCTCCAGCCGGAAGAGGGGCACGCCCTCCTCAATCTCCTTCTCCAGCCGTTTGTCGGCCTGGACACGGTCGTCCGTCAGCTCGTCCTTGGACACGTGGCGCACCACGAGGACGTCCCCCACACTCACCGTGCGCTTCACCGAGTCGAGCATCAGCGCGGGGTAGTAGCCCTCGGGGTTCACCTTGCGCGCCCAGCGCATGCCCAGCAGCGGGAGCCGGCCCTTGTGGGGACCCACCCGCACGTCCACGCCCTTCCCGTCCGCGTCCACCTTCGTCACCAGCGCCACGTACAGCCGTCCCAGCGCCAGCGGCTCGTCCCCCAGGGCCTTGTTCGCCTTCTCCAGGAAGGCCCGCCGCTCCTCCTCCGACTGGAGCTGCTGCAGCGGCCCGCGGTAGCCCTGGCGCTTGTCGATGGCCAGCAGCCCCGAGAGCACCGCCTCCTGCGCGGCTCGCTGGCGCTCGCTGTCCATGGTGGTGAAGATCTTGAGGCCCTCCTGGAGCAGCACCGGGTTGCCGTAGCGCTCCACCACGTCCTTGCGCACCTGCTCGGTGAAGTACGGGGCGAACTCGTGGAAGACGTCCTCCACCGGGTACACCCGCACCTCCTCGGCGTTGGCCGCGTCGTGCTCGGCCTGGGAGATCATCCCCTCCACGAGCATCCGCCGCAGCACGTAGGTGCGCCGCCGCTTCGCCGCCTCCGGCCGCCGGAAGGGTGAGTAGCGGCTGGGTGCCTGGGGCAGGCCGGCGATCAGCGTCATCTCCCCCAACGTCAGATCGCGCACGTCCTTGCGGTAGTAGTTCTCCGCCGCGCTCTGCACCCCGTAGCTGTGGTGCCCGAGGAAGACGTTGTTGAGGTAGAGGTAGAGGATCTCCTCCTTCGTCAGCGCCTCCTCCAGGCGCCGGGCGAGGATGGCCTCGCGAATCTTGCGCTCGAGCGTCTTCGCGGTGGCCTTCTTGTAGCCCTCGGCGGAGATGAGCACCGCCTTCGCCGTCTGCTGGGTGAGGGTGGAGCCACCCTGGACGCTGCCGCCCAGGCCCAGCTTCTTCGAAATGGTCTTGAAGGCGGCGCGCGCAGTGCCCAGCACGTCCACGCCGTGGTGATCGAAGAAGCTGGAGTCCTCGCTGGCGATGAAGGCCTGCACCAGCCGCTTGGGAATCCGCTCGTAGGGCACCACCTTGCGCCGGTGGTGGTAGAACTCGCCGGCGAGCACCGCGTCGTCGGTGTAGACCTCGGTGACGATGGGTGGCCAGTAACGATCCACCTGGGGGATGTCCGGCAGCCCCTGGGAGTACTTGTAGTAGATGGCCAGGCCCACCACGGCCGCCGCGGTGCAGCCCGTCAGAGAGGCCCACGCGGTGAACTTCAGCAGCCGCACCCACCAGGGGCGCTTCGGCGGAACGCCGTCGAGTACCAGCTTCGACTGGGAGCGCTCGGTCTTCTCGTCAGGGGTCTTGCTCATGAGGGTTCCAGCGCGGCGCGCTTCAACGCGTCCTTCAGCTCCGGGGGCAACTGCGCCTCAACCACCACCTTGCCACCGTGTTCCGGGTGGGGAAACTCGATCCTCTCGGCGTGCAGGAACAGGCGCTTGAGGCCCCAGCGGGCCCGCACATCCCGGTTGAAGGCGAAATCACCGTACTTCTTGTCTCCCGCCACCGGGTGCCCGATGGCGGCCAGGTGCCTTCTTATCTGATGAGTCCGCCCTGTCTCGATGACGCAGGAGAGGAGCGCCGCCTCGCTCGATTGCCTGATGAGCTTCCATCGCGTGAGCGCCTCCTGCATGTTCACTCCACGACGGGCCTTGGACGCGGCCGTCTGCTGGTGCTCGGCGAGCGGGAGGTTAATGACGCCCGACTCCCGCGGCATCTTCCCTTTGACCAGCACCAGATACCGCTTGCGCGAGCGTCCATGGGTGAAGACTTCCGTGAAGTGAACCATCGCCGGCCGGCGCTTGGCCACCAGGATGACCCCGCTCGTCTCCCGGTCCAGCCGGTGGGCCGGACTGGCAGCGAAGTCGTTGCGCACCGCCTTCGGCCCCAGCCAGGCTCGGACGTAGTCCACCAACGTCCCCCCGGTGATTCCACTCCCGGTGTGGACCGCCATCCCACTCGGCTTGTTGACGGCCATCATCCAGTCATCCTCCAGGAGGATGTCCAGCTCGCCGGGGTCCACCGGAGGTGGAGGAGGGGGTACACGCTCGCCCGGACGGGAGGGAGGCCGCAGTTGCTCCTCCGTCCCCCGGAGGGAGACCACGTCCCCGACCGCCAGCGGCTGCTCTGGCTGGGCTCTCTTCCCGTTCACCCGCACCTTCTTCACACGAATCATCTTGAAGAGATGGGAAACCGGGACATTGGCGAGCTTCTTGCGCAGGAACTTGTCCAGCCGCTGGCCCGCCGTGTCTTCATCGATTCGGAACTCGATCATTTGACTGGCGCGGGGACCAGAGCACACCGATAAAGTCAGGTCCATGCCGAAAGCCCCCACGATTGAACAGCTCCTACAAAACGGCAGCGCGGAATGGAACCGCCTGCGCAAGGCCGGCAAGGCCCCCACCGAGCACACGGGCGCCACCTTCACCCAGCTCTTCTCCGCCAATGCCGACCTGTCCAGCCTCGGCCTGGTGGGCAGCGAGTGGGATCGCTGCGACCTCTCCAAGGTCAACTTCCGCGACACCGACCTCTCCAACGCCTACTTCCACGGCGGCCGCCTCCAGGACTGCGACTTCCGCGGTGCCAACCTCGAGGGAGCCACCTTCGAGAAGCTCAAGCTGCTGCGGTGCGACTTCACCGGCGCCCAGGGGCTGGATGACGTCGAGTTCGAGGACGTGGACATGGACCGCGTCAGCGGCCTGGAGGGAGAGGAAGCACCGCCCCCGCCACCTCCCCCGGTGCAGGGCATCACCGCCTTCACCCGAGAGCAGCGAGACCGGGTGCTGGGCCCGGCTGCGCTCTCCGGCCTGCCGGAGACTGCGCCGCTGGGCGAGGAACTGCCGCCCTTCCGCCCCCAGGACAACCCCGGCCAGCTCTTCATCCGCGCGCTGAAGCGGATGGGAGTGCCCCCGCTGTGGGTGCTGGACGTGCCCGGCCTGCGCCCGCTGCTCCCCCCGCGCCTGCCCACCGGCAGCGCGCTGGAGACGCTCTACCGCGAGGCGGTGAAGACCCGGCTGGAGAACAAGAAGGCCGCCCCGGACTCCAGTGCGGTGGAGCGCGCCCAGCAGTCGCTGCGGCTGGGCAGCAAGGACGCCCACCTCGCCGCCATGTACCTGCGCGAAGTGGGAGTGGAGCCCGCCTTCCGCTTCGCCTCCGCCAAGACGATCAAGGCGATGCTGCGCGAGGAGGTGGAGGTGGATGATCTCACCGCCTCGGTGGATCCGCGCACCAGCGGCGCCCTGCTGGAGCTGCGGCTGCCCCACGAGGTGGTGGAGCACACCCATGAGGTGCGCCGCCGCCTGGCCGCCACCCAGCTCTACACCGCCCTGCTGGAGGCCGGCTTCAACCCGGAGAACAACTGGGACGAGGCCCTGGAGTCGGCCGACGCCGCGCTGGAGCTGGCCCAGTTGGCCACCGGGGATGACCGGCAGGCCCTCCTCGAGGGCTTCCAGGTGTTCGCCGCCCTCCCGGACGAGGCCCGCCTGCGGCGCCTGGCCTACCTCGCCGAGGCACTCGGCCACCTGGAGATGCTCGGCCGGCTGCCGGAGGGAATCGAGCCCCCCTGGCTCACCGAGCCCGAGTGGCGCGAGTGCCATGAGAAGGAGATGGCCCTCATCCAGGCCCTGCGCGCCGACGAGATTCCGGCCAAGGTGCCCGCGCTCGCCCGCGAGGAGCTGGGCGTCCCCGAGGGCCAGGTGCCCGAGGAGAGCGAGGAGGACCTCTTCATCCACGTGAGCTGCGGGGTGTGCGGCAAGGAGAAGCTCATCGTCCAGTCGCCCATGGAGTAACCCTCATGGACGGGGGGAGTGAACGAGCTGGGACACTCCCCCTGTCCCATCTGGTACAGCGCTCGAAGCCTGGTGCAGTGATTCCAGGGGTTTGGCGCACGGCACGGGGAGTGCTACCGGGAAGGTGCGTGGGGCGTCGGACGTCCGTTGGCCGGAGCGTCGTCTCGCCCCCCACCAGATCCTTCGGAGCCCTTACCCATGAAACGCTTCCAGTTGCTGGCTTCCTGCGTCCTTGCCCTCGCCCTCTGCGTCGTGGCCCCCCTGGGCTGTGGTTCCCAGGGTGGCGTCACCATCAAGCTGACGGATGCCCCGGGTGACTTCAAGACGGCCGTCGTCACCATCTCCGAGGTGTACCTCCAGGGAGAGGGGGGCCGCTTCACGCTGAGCAGCGAGCCCACCACCACCAACCTGCTCTCCCTGGCCAACGACACCGCGGACATCGTCAAGGACGCGGTGGTACCGGCCGGCAGCTACTCGGAGCTGCGCTTCGTCATCTCCGGCGCCTACATCGAGGTGGAGGAGGCCGACGGCAGCACCCGCATCTACGCCACCTCCAACGACTACGCGGGCCTGCCCGAGAGCGCCCAGGTGGATGGCTCGCTGCAGATGCCGAGCCTGGCCCAGTCCGGCCTGAAGGTGAAGTGGGAGGGAGACGTGGTGGTTACCGGCGAGCAGCAGGTGCTGCTGGTGGACTTCGACGTGGCGCAGAGCTTCGGCCGCCAGGCGGGCGGCTCGGGCCAGTGGGTGATGGAGCCGGTCATCAAGGGCGCGGACATCACCTTCAGCGGCAGCGTGCGCGTCACCCTGCGGGCTGGCGACGGCGTGAGCCTGCCCGTGGTGAATGGCACCCCGGTGACGCTCGGCGACTTCAAGGCCGCCCTCATCAACGATGGGGGCAGCCGCGAGGAGCTGGCGCTCACGGACGCCGACGGCGACGGCGTGTTCGAGGCCCACTTCAAGTTCCTCATCCCCGGCGCCTTCCAGGTGGACTTCACCGCCCCTGACAGCGTGAACTTCTCCACCAACCCGGGCGTGCCGGCCGCCATCACCATCGACTCCGGCAAGGACTCCACGAAGGACTTCATCCTCACGTCGGCTTCGGCGCTGTAGGCGCCCCCCCTGTACTCCCCCACTGAAGGGGAGTTCGCGCCCCGGGGAAGCGGCTTCGACGCCGCTTCCCTGGGGCGCTTCACTTTTCAGAGGAGCGCGAGCTGCTGGGGCTTGCCGAGAGCGCGTGCGTCCAGTCCCTCGGCGCACAGCACCTGCGCCAGCGCCTCGGCCTGTCCATGCAGGGTAATCACCTCGCGGGCACCGGTGGCCTTGGCGTAGCGCACCAGGGAGGGACAGTCGGCGTGATCCGAGAGAGGGAAGGCCACATCGGCACCATAGCGACGAGTGGCGCCCGGCCCGTCCAGCGCCCAGCCGGTGAGGACGGCGGTGGCTCGCGGCCAGAGAGGAGCCAGCGCCCCGCCTCGTGCCCGGTGCGGAGGGAAGAAGAGCACCTCACCCGGCTCCACGTGGCCGTCGAAGGGCCTCAGCGGCTCCATCCGCACGCCCAGCTCGCCGTACAGTCGCGCCACCTCGTAGATGGAGGGGTGGGCCACCAGCGAGAAGCCACGGCCGGAGAGGAACTTCATCGCCTCCTGGCTCTTGCCCAGCGAGTAGCCCAGCAGCACCGGCACCGCACCACGCTCCTGCTGCTGGCGAACCCAGGCCTCCAGATCGCCCAGCACCTCATCGCGGGGCGGGAAGACGTAGCGCGGGTGGCCATAGGTGGACTCGATGACGAGCGTGTCGCACTCGGCCACCTGCGCGGGCTCGGCGGTGAGCGAGGGCGCGAGGTTGAGATCCCCCGTGTAGACGATGCGCCGGCCGTCCTCGCGGATGACGCGGAGCTGGGCGCTGCCGAGGATGTGGCCCGCGGGCAGCAACTCCAGCGACAGCGGACCCAGCTCGAAGGGGCGGCCGTAGGGCACCGCCAAGGGCGCGCTCAGGGGACCCAGCCGGTGCGCCATGAAGCGCAGCGTGGCCGCGGTGGCGATGGTACGCTCGTGTCGGGCGATGTGGTCCGAATGGGCATGGCTGACGAAGGACAGCGGGGACTTGCGGGTGGCATCCAGGGCGAGCTGCGTCCCCGTCAGGTGCAGCCCGTTCCGCCTCAGCTCGACGCTCATGGGAGCCGCCGGGTATAGCGCGTCCCGGCACCGCGCGCGCCTTCTCGCTCGGAGCCGCCGACCCGGAAGCCGGCAGGGCGAGGGAGCAGCCCGAACGACTCCTCGGCTCAACGTTGAGCCCTGTTGAGCCGGACGCCCCCAACCCGAGTGATTCAGGGCTAGATATCTAGCCTTGGCTAGCCGGGGCTCTCAGCCCGAGTGATTCAGGGTACCCGTCCGGCGGACGACGGGGGCCAGGTGCTTGGGCGGACGGGGACTGTGCTCGGCGGCGGTCGCGAGCTGGCAGGCGGAGGTGTCGGGGAGGAGCAGCGAGCAGACGCTCGCTCAGGAGGAGTCCGCGGCACGCAGCCGCTTCCACTCGTGCGGCAGCAGCTCGTCGAGGCGTGAGTTGGGGTGCGTCTGCACGCGCAGCGTACCCGTCCGGAGAATGACGGGGGCCAAGCGCTTGAAGGCGGAGGGAAACTGTGCTCGGCGGTCGCGAGCTGGCCGAGGACGGGGAGGCGCAGCGAGCAGGGGCTCGCTCAGGAGGAGTCCGTGGCGCGCAGCCGCTTCCAC
>QKJM01000402.1 GCA_003249315.1 Archangium sp. | reverse complement strand
GCCCCCAGGCCCTCCATAGGGCGCTTGGACGGGCGCGGCTCCGCCCACGGGGGCCGAGGCCATGGGGGCGGGGGGCGGAGGAGGTGGGGGCACCGCCCCCGTGGAGGCAGCCTGCACCTGAGGGAGGAGGAGGGAGGGCTTCTGGAGCTCGCGCGCCTCGGAGCGATCGCGCCTCGCGGGCGCGGGCCGAGGAGGTGGAGGGGGAGGGGGGCGACTGAGCGCGTCGTAGCCGGCGAAGAGCTCGTCGAGTCCCGGCGGTGGCTCGCGCCAGCCGGAGCGGGCCGGTGGAGGCTGCTTGCGGCCGATGCGCAGGGCCTTCAGCTTCGGCACCTCCGCGCGCCGATCGAAGTCCGCGGTGGACAGGGCGAGGCGCACGTTGCTCCAGTCCTCGCCGGTGCGCTGGACGACGAAGGCGCGCATTCGCAGCGTCCCCTCGTCCAGCGTCCGCGCCAGCCGCAAGTCATACCCCGGTACCCAGCGCGCGCCGCGCACCGCGTACTCGAGCGAGAGCCGCGCCTCCTCCTCGACCGGGCCCACCTCCGAGAGCGTGAGGATGGCCGCCCGGTAGAGCTGCGCGCGCTGTCCTCGCTGGGCGGACGAGCCCTCCTCCAGTCGCTGCTGGCGGAGCTCCACCTCCTCGGTCGCGTCGCGGTGCTTGCGCTCCAGCTCCAGCCTCAGCGCGTGGAGCGAGGCGAGCTCCGCATCGACGAAGCTCGCGAGCGACAGGATGGCGGACAGCGACGCCTCGCGCGGCTCCGCCGGCTCGTCCTTCTTCCTCGGGGGGAACGAGGGGCGGAGCTTCTGGAGGGATTGGAGCTCGCGCTGTACCCGCTCCAGCTCCGCGGTGAGGTGAGCGAGCTGCTCCAGGGCCTCCTCGAGCGCGTGCTGGGTGGCGGGGAGGTCCGTCTCGGGAGGCAGTCGCACGTCGAAGACGGGGCGGATGTCCCGCACCACGAGCCCCGCGGGGCCCGCGAGCACGGAGGCCCGGAGAGAGCCAGGGCGCAGCCCCAGCGGCAGACCTTCGATGCGCACCTGCGTGGGCAGCTTGCCCTCGGTGGATGGGATTCCGGCAAGGCGCGTGCAGAGCGCCCCCTCGGCATGGACGGTGACGGCATCCAGAGTGGATGGTACGACGACCATGGAAGCCTCCTGGGTCGGAAGGCCCCCAGGCTAGCGGGATGTGGCCCGGACCGCGAGGGGGCCGCTACCGGGCGGACGTGAGCGCTCCCAGAAACTCCCTCATCTCCTGCCGGCGGGGGCGAGGGGGCGGCCAGGCCTCGCGGAAGGCCTGGAGCGTCTGGACCTCGTCATGGCGGTGGGTGAAGCCGGTGGCCTCGTGGAAGGCGTGCCCGTCCATCACGATGGGGTACTTCAGGTGGTAGAGCGCCCCGGGGGGCAGCCGCGGGAGTCCGAAGCGACCGATGAGCTGTCGCAGCACCGGCATGGGCAGCGGCACCGGGAGGCGGCCCGTCTCGCGGATGATGACGGAGAGTGGCAGCGGTTGTGGGCCCGTCACGTTGAAGATGCCCCTCACCCGCTTCTCCACCGTCCTCACGATGGCGTCGGCCACGTCCTCCTCGTGCATGAACTGGAAGAGTGGATCATACCCCATCACCATGGGCACGCGCCGGCCGCGCAGGAAGGTGGCCAGCGTCCCCTGCGCCGAGGGGCCCAGCGTGTAGCACATGCGCAGCACCGAGGTCGTCATCCCCGGATCCCTCCACAGCGCCGTGGCCGCGTAGAGGTCGGCGGCCACCAGGTCCGCCAGCTCCGGGAAGGAGGCCAGCTCCTTCGGCGGCTCGTCCTCCGTGTGGTACAGCGGCGAGTCCGGCGCCGCGCCGTAGAAGGTGTGCCGCCCCACGAAGACGACGTGCTTCACCCCGTAGGCGCGGCAGTGCTCGAACACCACGCGCGTGCCTCCCAGGTTGATGCGGTGCCGCTCCTCGCCCTGTACACGCAGGGACGTCACCGTCGCCATGTGGACGACCACCTCCGGGCGCCGCGCGCGGAACACCTCCTCCGCCGCGCGCTTGCGCAGATCCACCTGGTGGACCTCCACGTCCGCGGGCGCGTCCTCCCACGGTCGCGTGTCGATGCCCGTCACCTGGTGCCCCTGCTCCCGCAGCTCCAGCGCCACTCGCCGAGCCACCGCTCCACCGATTCCGAGGATGAGGATCCTCATGGCTCAACGCCCCTCCCAGCGCTCGTGCCGGCGCCGGTCGATGATTCCCGCGATGCGTTCCTTCACCTGCCCCACGTAGCCCTGGATGACCGTGTCCTCCTCGTTTCCCGTGCCCTCGAAGACCATGGGCTCTCCGTAGTGGATTTCCAGCGGGACGGGGAGGGGCAGCGGCAGCACCCAGGGCGTCACCGGCACGTAGGGCACTCCCAGCGCCCGACCCAGTCCGTAGAGGTTGGCCACCGTGGGAATGGCCGCGCCTCCTCCCAGGAAGCCGAATGGGATGATGGGCGTGCGAGTCTTCAGCGCCAGTCTCATGAAGCCCGTGCCGAACTCCACCATGTCGTAGCGCTCGGAATAGAGCTTGGCCGTGCCGCGCGCCCCCTCGGGGAAGACCATCAGCAGCCGCTCCTCCTCCAACAGACGCACCGCGTGCTCCGGCAGGCCGGGAAACTGGCCGCAGCGGCTGGCCCACGGGGAGGCTACTGGAAACGCGTTGATGAACTTCTCCGCCATGCCCTGCGCCAGGCGCGGCGGCTCCATCTCCAGGAAGGCCGAGGCGATGATCATCGCCCCGTCCACCGCCACCCCTCCCGAGTGGTTGCCCACCAGCATGGCCCGTCCCCGCGCCGGAACGTGCTCGATTCCGTGGCAGCTCACCCGGAAGTAGTTCCGGTAGAAGAACGCCAGCACCTTCATGAAGACGCCTACGTGCCACCGGGAGACGCCGTAGGGGTCCACCCCGTATGCGTTGAACGGTAGCTCCAGCCTCTTCAGCCGGGCCTCCACCGACTCCTCTCGACTCACGCCTGTCTTCCCCTCTTTCTTTGAAGGCGCGGCATCGTGGCAGATCTCACACGCCGACGGCACGCGCGTCTCATGTCCATCATCCGCCGTGTCCTTCAGGTCCCGCATACCTCCTCATACCTTCTGTTTTTTCAGAAAAATATTTTAACTGGAAGTACATGTCAGACGTGTATGGCAGGTTCTCCGCGTTTACGTTGTCTGTCGATAATTACACTTATTGTGAGAAAGAGGTGGGGGCGTGAAGAAATCCCTTTTCATTCGAAGCTGGTTGGCGTTGGTGCTGGGCGTGGCGCTGTGCGTACCGGTCGTGGCCGGGGCGTCGGAGGAGCGGTCGCGGGACGTGAAGGTGGAGCGGTGGGTGTTTCCGGTGACGCTCTCGGATGGAAGTACCTGGCCGCTGGTGGGTTACCTCTACTACCAGGGCAGTCCTGAGAACCGGCCAGTGCAGATTCTGACGCACGGCATTACCTATACGCATGAGTATTGGGACGTGCCGAGCATGGGCGGCCAGCACTACTCCTACGCCGAGTACATGGCGCGTCGGCATTACGCGGTGCTCGCGCTGGACATGCTGGGGACGGGAGAGAGTGGCCGGCCGGATGGAGACATGCTGAATCTGGAGGAGTCGGCGAGCGCGCTGCACCAGGTGGCGCGGCAGCTCCGGGCTTCGGGGCGGCGCGACACCTTCCAGACGCTCATCTACGTGGGCCACTCCAACGGAGCGCTCATCTCCACGGTGGCGCAGGCCCGCTACCACGGTGCGGATGCGTTGGTGAACACCGGCTGGTTGAACGCCTTCCACGCGCTGCCGGTGGCGCCGGAGGTCATCCTCCCGCTGCTGGCCTACCCCTACGTGAGCATTCCCCCCGAGCTGCGCGGCGCTCTCTTCTATGACGCGGCGAACGCGGACCCGGAGGCCATCGCCTACGACAACGCCTGGCTCGCGGACACCTTCACGCGTGGCCAGTTCGTGGATCTGCTCTCCGTGCTGGAGGACCCGAGCGGGCTGCCGACGGAGGACATCCGGGTGCCGGTGCTGGTGCAGCTAGGGGACAACGACGTCCTGGCGCCGGCGGCCCATGCCGAGGCGGAGGCCGCTCTCTATCCGGGAGCGCCGAGCACCACGGTGCAGACGCTCGCCAACATGGGGCACGCCGTCAACCTGCACTACGGAGCGCGGGAGGCCTGGGAGCGGGTGGACGCGTGGCTGCGCACGCGGTTCCTCGTCCCCTAGCTAGCGCCCGGCCGCAGCGCGCAGGTGCTCCAGGCAGAAGGCCACCACCACCAGCGCGTGGGTGATGTGGCCGTCGAGCACCAGGCGAGGCACGTCCGCGCGCGGGTGGAGCTCCACGAGGATGTCCTCGCCTCCGTCCTGCCGGCCCTGGTGCCGCTTCTCGCAGTCGAG
>QKJM01000097.1 GCA_003249315.1 Archangium sp. | reverse complement strand
GCTCGGTTGTTTCCACACCATCGGCGTGAGTGCTCCCACCAGGATGAACAGCACCTGCAGCACGTGCGCCACCAGGGCGATGGACATGGCCTTGGCCGGGGTGGTGCCGAAGGCCTCCGCCGCCAGCGTGAAGACGCCGTCGCTCACCCCGAGCTGCCCCGGCACCAGCGAGCCCACCGCCAGCGCCACCAGGTTGAGCCCCTGCGCGAAGAGCGCCTTCACCACCGACGTGTCGATGCCCACCGCCACCGCCAGCGTGGCGTACTGCACCACCTGCACTCCCCGCCCCACCGCCAGCGCCACGATGGGCCGCGGAGGCAGCAGCCCCGTGCTCCGCGCCGACTCCTGGAAGCGCTCCGCGTGCGGGGCGAAGCGGCGGGAGTGCCGACTCAGCCACGTCCCCAGCCTCCTCGCCCTCATCCCCGCCCTCATCCCCGTGCCCAGCAGCACCAGCATCACCGCGTGTACCCCCAGCGCCAGCGTCAGGCACGAGGCCCCCGTCATCAGGTACGCCGCCACCGCGCATGGCACGGAGATCAGCCCCGTCGCCACCAGCGAGGCCGCCTGCGCCGTGGCCGCCGCCGCCATCGCCGTCGCTTCCCCCGTGTAACGGCTGAACAGCGCCGCCTTCGTCACCTCTCCCGTCGCCCGGCCCGCCGGCGCCAGGCTCGCCACCGCCGTGCTGATGAGCTGCGCCCGGGCCAGCGTCATCAGCGGCACCTCGCTCGCCCGGCTGCCCAACGCCAGCCACGTGCCCAGCGCCTCCGTCGCCAGCCGCGCCACCTCCAGCGCCACCACCAGCGGCAGCCACGGCGCCGCCTCCTTCAGCACCGCCAGCAGCTCCTCCGGCCCCACGTTCCGCACCAGCAGCGCCAGCACCCCCACCCCCGCCAGCGCGAACGTCGTCCGCAGCCCGTTCAGCACCCGCGTCCGCAGCGGCTCGGTCGGGGCGGTGAGGGCCTTCGTCCGTCTCGAGGGGAGCCTCAACGGCGCTCCCACGTTCATCTCCTGTTGCTCGCTGGCCACCTACGTCCTCCTCATTCCTGCTCACGTGTAGGGAAGGTGAGCAGCCTCTCGCCCATTGGCGAGCACCCCCGGTGCCCGGCCATGGCGCGACGGGGTGTTCTCGGGTGTACGGGACGTCACGGAACGAGCGGCCCCTCCCGTCGCGGGAACGTGATAGGGGGCTCGCCGCGTTCCCGAGGGACTTCCCGGGAAGAGGGTGGGCCGCCCCGGCCCGAGGAGATGGCGATGTTGAAGACCCCGATGAATGAGTGGGCCCTCAAGGCCCTGCAGCTCGAGACGGCCCTGCTGGCGCTGGAAGAGGCCGAGCTGCCCGAGGAGATGGAGGCGCTCCAGGACAAGGCCGAGCAGGGCATGCGTCAGCTCCTGCACGGCTGGAACGAGCGCAAGCCCCAGCCCGAGAAGCGCGAGTGGAAGGTGGAGTCCAAGGAGGGCGGTCAGCCCCAGGACGAGGAGCTCTCCGAGGTGGTGGCGGAGCTGAAGGAGGAGGGCCTGGAGTGGAGCCTCCACGTCGCCACCAGCGACAAGGGCGAGACGGTGGAGACGGTGGTCGCCGAGGACCGGGCCTGGATGACGGCCGGCGGCGAGTACTACCTCGGCCAGTGGGACGAGGAGCAGAAGGTGGTCGAGGTGGGTCGCGATGACGAGGAGGGGGAGATCGGCACCGGCCTCGTCTTCAACCTCTCCGGAGAGCTCCTCTTCGACTCCATGCTCGACGACGAGTAGGCAGGAGCGGGGGAGTCGGGGCTCGATTCTGGACTCCCCGGGCGAGCGGGCGGGCCGGGGGGGTGGCCCGGTGCCCCGGCGTGCCTAGCTTCCTGTTGCGTGTCCGGCACGGGAACGAGGGCGTTTCCGGTGCGGGACGGGGTGGGGGCCGGAGGGACGGGGGGAGGAGAACCCGTGCTGGTCGCGCTCCTTGTTCTTCCTTCTCGCCAGAGGATGGGCGGGGGGCGGATGATGTGTCCCTCCTGGAGGAGGAGAGACACATGTCCCGGAAGATTGCCCTCATCACCGGTGCCTCGGCGGGCCTGGGCGAGCAGTTCGCACACCTCTTCGCCCGAGACGGGCACGACGTCATCCTCGTCGCGCGCAGCGGCGATCGGCTGGAGGAGCTGGCCGGAAAGCTGCGGCAGAGCCACTCGGTGGAGGCCCATGTCCTGCCCGCGGACCTGACGGAGCCGGGTGCCGCGCGGCGGCTCTTCGAGCAGGTGGAGGCCCGCGGGCTCGAGGTGGAGTTCCTCGTCAACAACGCGGGCTTCGGCTCCAACGGGGCCTTCCTGGAGCTGGAGCTGGAGCGGGAGGTGAGCATGGTGCAGCTCAACTGCACGGCGCTCCTCGAGCTGACGCACTTGTTCGCGCGGCCCATGCGCGAGCGGGGCCACGGGCGCATTCTCAACATCGCCTCCACGGCCGGCTTCCAGCCGGGCCCGTACATGGCGACGTACTTCGCGACGAAGGCCTTCGTGGTGTCCTTCTCGGAGGCGCTCGCCCACGAGCTGAAGGACTCGGGGGTCTCGGTGACGACCTACTGCCCGGGCGCCACGCACACGGAGTTCGCCTCCCGGGCCGGCAATGACAAGTCGCGCCTCTTCCAGCGCTCGGGGGTGGCCCAGGCCTCCGATGTGGCGGAGGACGCCTACAAGGCGATGATGCAGGGGAAGGTGCTGGCGGTGCATGGGATGTTGAACTGGCTGGGCATGCAGTCGGTGCGCATCGGCCCGCGCGCCACGGTGCGTGCCCTCGCGGCCAACCTCAACCAGAAGGCCTGAGGGACGAGCATGAGTGTGAGCAGACTGGCGAAGGGCGTCCTGTCCTCCCTTGCGTCCGAGCCCCACCCGTCGGCGCCCCGGCTCTCGGGCCTGGAGACGCTGCCCCGGCCGCGCGACGTGCTGCGTCCCGGCTTCCTCCTGGGCGCGGCCACCGCCAGCCACCAGGTGGAGGGGGGCAACGACAACGACTGGAGCGAGTGGGAGAAGGGCTCCTTTC
The DNA here is from genome assembly GCA_003249315.1 of Archangium sp. Taxonomy (GTDB): domain Bacteria; phylum Myxococcota; class Myxococcia; order Myxococcales; family Myxococcaceae; genus QKJM01. The sequence continues at coordinate 1,391 of QKJM01000097.1, read as the reverse complement.
CGGACGGCACGCCCCATATCAAGGAGGGGCAGGTGTCCGGGGCCGCGTGCGACTCGTGGAACCGCTTCGCGGACGATGTGGCGCTGCTGCGCGAGCTGGGGGCCAATGCCTACCGGCTGTCGGTGGAGTGGAGCCGGCTGGAGCCCGAGGAGGGCGCGTGGAACGAGGCGGCGGCGGACCGGTACCTGGAGGGGATGCGGCTGCTGCGAGCCCAGGGCATCCAGCCGATGGTGACGCTGAACCACTTCACCCTGCCGCGGTGGGTGGCCGCGCAGGGCGGGTGGGAGAACGAGCGGACGGTGGAGTGGATTGCCGCCTTCACCCGGCGGGTGGCGCGCAAGCTGGGGGGCGAGGTGGACCTGTGGTGTACCCTCAACGAGCCCAACGTGCTGACGACGTTCGGCTACATGGATGGCCTCTGGCCGCCGGGGGTGAAGGACCCGAAGCGGGGTGCTCAGGTGCTGGCGCGCATGCTCCGGGCCCACGCCCGCATGGCGGCGGAGCTGCGCGAGCACGACACGGTGGACGCGGACGGGGACGGCCAGGCCACGCGGGTGGGGCTCTCCCACCACGTGCGCATCTTCCAGCCGGCCACCCGCTCGCCGCTGGACAGGGTGCTCGCTGGCTTCACGGACCGGTTCTTCAACCAGGCGGTGGTGGAGGCCAACCGCACCGGGCGCATCCAGCTCTACGCGCCGGGCGTGGCGGACATCGACGAGGAGGTGCCCGGGTTGAAGGGCTCGTATGACTACCTGGGGCTCAACTACTACACGCGGGACATGCTGCACTCGGATCTGCGCAGCCCCAAGCTGTCCCGGCTGACGGTGGCCGAGGGGCGGCCGGTGAACGACCTGGGGTGGGAACTCTACCCGGAGGGCCTCTACCAGGTGCTCATGCGCTACGGGCGGGAGGGGCTGCCCATCTACGTCACCGAGAACGGCATGGCGGACACGAGCGGAGAGCGTCGGCCCGACTTCCTCCAGCGCCACTTCGAGGCGCTGGTGCGCGCGGCCAGCGAGGGCGCGGACGTGCGCGGCTACTTCCACTGGTCGCTCATGGACAACTTCGAGTGGGCGGAGGGCTATGAGCCGCGCTTCGGCCTCTACCGGGTGGACTACTCGAGCCCGGAGAAGCGGCGGGAGCCCACGCCCGCCGTGGCCACCTTCCAGGCCCTGGCGCGAGACCTGGGACTGGAGCCCCGGGCTCGCACGGACGCGGCCTGAGCCACCCGCCCCGGCCCTCGAGGGAGGACCGGGGCAGGGGGGGCAGGCGGGGCTAGAAGGCGCCGCCGCCCGCGCGCGTGCCCGGCGAGGCGTTCAGGCTGGAGACGTTGGTGTGCAGCACGAAGCTGCCCGCGTCGCTCGCGTCGGGGCTGCGGTTCATCGACACGC
>QKJM01000857.1 GCA_003249315.1 Archangium sp. | reverse complement strand
AGCTCGCCAGCGAAGGACGGCATGATGCCGTAGCCCTCGGTCATGGCGGCGTAGAAGTGACCGTCCGGCTTGGGCGCCAGCTCCAGCAGGGAGGGCGGCAGGCGGAGGGCCATGTTCTCGGCCACCACGCTGTTGCCGTCGCCGAGCCGACCGTGGCACTGCGAGCAGACGATGTTGTACTTCTTCTGTCCCTGCTCGAGCACGTGGTGGTCGAGCTTGAGGGGGATGTAGTTGACGAACTGGCCGTTCTCCCGGCCCGTGGTCAGGGCCCGGTTGCCCACCGGACGCTCGCGGGGGATGGTGCCCGCGGGCGGGGTGCGCATGGCCTTGCCATCCGCCCAGAACTTGCTCGCCTCATAGGCCTCGTACTTGGGCTGATCCTCCATGCGCTGGAGGAGCTCGGACGAGACGTTGCAGCCGGCCAGGGCGAGCCCGGCCACGGGGATGAGCCACCTCATTCGTTCTCTCCCGTCACCACGGTCACGTGGGTCGCGCCCAGCGACTTGAGCTGGTCCATGATGTCCTCCGACTTCGCCGTCTCCGTCGGGGGCACGCTCAGCCAGTAGCCGTGCGTGGAGGCGCTGCGGAACTCATCGCTCTCGAACACCCGGTGGTACGGCTGCGGCAGACGGCTCAGCCCCAGCAGGCCGAAGAAGATGCCGAAGGCGGCCATCAACACCGCCAGCTCGAAGGTGATGGGCACCCACGCCGGCAGGCTCAGGAGGGGACGACCACCCACGTTGAGGGGGTAGTCGATGGTGTTCATGAACGTCTGCATGGAGAGCGCGACGGTGAGGCCCGTCAGCGCGCCACCCAGGGCGATGAAGGGCACGCGCGAGGGGGGCAGTCCCAGCGCCTCGGAGCCTCCGTGCAGCGGGTAGGGCGAGTAGGTGTCCATGCCGGTATAGCCCTTCTCTCGCATCTTCTGAGTCGCATCCACCAGCGCCTCTGGCGTCGCGAACTCGGCGAGCACCCAGCTATCCAGCACCTTGGTCTCGGTAGCCATGGATCAGTGCACTCCGTGAGTGAGGGTCCCGGCAGCGCTCGCCTCCACACCATCGGCGCCGTGGACGGCAGCGTGCTTGAGCTCGAGCTGGAGCTCCTTCACCTCGGCCACCGCCACCGCAGGGACGAACTTGAGGAACAGCAGGAACAGGGTGCCGAACAGGCCCATCGTGCCGATGTAGATGCTCCAGTCCACCCACGTGGGGGTGAACACGTCCCACGAGGACGGCAGGAAGTCCTGGCTGAGCGAGGTCACGATGATGATGAAGCGCTCGCACCACATGCCGATGTTCACCACGATGGACGCAACCCACATGATGGGGATGCTGGTGCGCGCCTTCTTGAACCAGAAGATGTTCGGGGTGATCACGTTGCAGGTGATCATCAGCCAGTAGACCCCGGCGTACGGACCGCGGGCGCGGTTCACGTAGAAGGTCCAGATCTCATACTCGCTGCCGGAGTACCAGGCGATGAAGTGCTCCATCAGGTACCCGTAGGAGACGATGAGGCCGGTGGCGAGAATCACCTTGTTCATGTTCTCCAGGTGACGGTCGGTGATGACGTCCCGGAGCTTGAGGTACTTGCGGGCGGGGACGATGAGCGTAATCACCATCGCGAAGCCGCTGAACACGGCGCCGGCCACGAAGTACGGGGGGAAGATGGTGGCGTGCCAACCCGGGAGCTGCGACACCGCGAAGTCGAAGGACACGATGGTGTGAACGCTGACCACCAGCGGGGTGGAGAGGCCGGCGAGCAGCAGGTAGGCGATCTTGTAGTTGTGCCAGTGCCGCCCGGAGCCGCGCCAGCCGAGCGCGAACAGGCCGTAGATGCGCCGCTGGATGAGGCTCTTGGACGAGTCGCGCAGGGCGGCCAGGTCGGGGATGAGACCCACGAACCAGAAGAGCGCCGACACCGTGAGGTAGGTGGAGATGGCGAACACGTCCCACACCAGGGGCGAGCGGAACTGCGGCCAGGCGCCCAGGGTGGAGGGGTAGGGGAAGAGCCAGAAGGCGAACCAGGGGCGGCCGGTGTGCAGCAGCGGGAAGATACCCGCGCAGACGACCGCGAAGAGGGTCATCGCCTCGGCGAAGCGGTTGATGCTGGTGCGCCACTTCTGCTGGAAGAGCAGAAGGATGGCGGAGATGAGGGTACCGGCGTGACCGATACCGACCCACCAGACGAAGTTGATGATGCCGAAGCCCCAGCTATTGGGCTGGTTGTTACCCCAGGCGCCGATGCCCTTGAACAGGGTGTAGCTCACCCCGATGACGAGCAGGCCGAGGGCGGACATGGCCACCCCCAGGAGCATGAACCAACCCTTGCCCGGCTTGCGCCAGACATGATCCAGGAGCGTCTCGTTGAGGCTCTTGTCGTCGTGGTGAGGCGCGACGAGGTGCCGTGGCTCAAGCGGGTCGAGCGGGGCGGCGGAATGGGCAGCAGTCTCGGCCATGGCTTTCAGTGGCCTCCTTCATGAGCCTCAGCGGGCTTGGGGGGCACGAGGGCGGGGTTGGGGTTGCGCAGGCGCACCATATGGGCCGTCCGGGGACGGGTGCCCAGCTCGTGCAGCAGCATGTAGGAGCGCTCGTCGTTGTGGTCCTTCGTCACCTGGGCGTTGGGATCGCTCAGGGTGCCGAACGAGATGGCCTCGGTGGGGCACGTCTGCTGGCAGGCGCTCTGCAGCTCCTTCTCGTAGATGGGCCGCTTCTGCACGCGGGCGTCGATGCGGACGCGCTCGATGCGCTGCACGCAGTAGGTGCACTTCTCCATGACGCCGCGGGCCCGAACCGTCACGTCCGGGTTCATCAGCATCTTCTCGGTGGGCGACTTGTCCGCGGTGTAGTGGAGGTAGTTGAAGCGGCGGACCTTGTAGGGGCAGTTGTTGGCGCAGTACCGGGTGCCGACGCAGCGGTTGTACACCATGTCGTTGAGCCCCTCGTCCGAGTGGACGGTGGCGTTCACCGGGCAGACGTACTCGCAGGGCGCCTTCTCGCAGTGCACGCACATCACCGGCTGCACCACCATCTCGACGTCGCCCATCTCGTCGCCGGAGAAGTACCGGTCGAGGCGCAGCCAGTGCATCTCACGGCCGCGGAGCACCTGCTCCTTGCCCACGACGGGGATGTTGTTCTCCGCCTGGCAGGCGATGACACACGCGGAGCAGCCGGTGCAGCGGGCCAGGTCGATGGCCATGGCCCACTTGTAGCCGTCGTACTCGAAGTCGGGGAGGACGTTGGGGAGCTCGCCGCGCACGCGGTAGAGCTTGGCGCCCTCGCCGGTGTGCTCGTGGAAGTCGGCCACGGACATGTCCATGGCCAGCGGGCGACCCTCCATGCGCCAGTGGCTCTGGGTGAGGGCGAACTTGTGCGTCTTCTTCGTCTTGGTGAGGGTGGCGCCGCCCTCGAACCAGGGGGCCTTCGCGGTGCGCACCAGGTTGGCGTTGAAGCCCACGTCGCGCGCCACCACCTCGTGCAGGCCCTGGCGGCCGTAGCCCAGGGGCAGCACCACCACGTCGTCCGTCGTGCCGGGCAGGGGCCACACCGGCACCTCCAGCGTGCGGTCGCGGTAGGTGAGCACCGCCACGTCGCCGGCCTCCAGCCCCAGCCGCTTCGCGGTGGCCGGGCTGATGTAGGCCGCGTTGTCCCAGACGATCTTCGAGATGGGGTCCGCCAGCTCCTGGAGCCAGGTGATGTTGGCGAACTGGCCGTCGAAGACGGCGTAGCTCGGGACGAAGTTCACCTCCAGCTCGCCGGTGGCGGCCGGGGTGTAGGCATCCACCACCGCGCGGGCGGCCTGGACGTTGGGGCCCTCGGTGAGGGACTGGGCAGACGCCTCGGGGACGATGCCCATCGACACCCACGTCTCCCAGGCCGTGTCGAAGTCCGCCACCTCGGCGCGACCGCGCCAGAAGTCACGGAGAATCTGATAGCTGGTGCGGAACGGCTCGTGCAGGAAGTACGCGAGCAGCTCCGAGGCGGGAACGCCGTTGAAGATGGGCTGGGTGAGCGGCTGGATGATGGAGACGGTGCCATCCTCCGCGCGGCCATCACCCCAGGCCTCCATCTCGTGCGCGGCCGGGACGAACCAGTCGGCGTGCTGGCTCGTCTCGTCCTCGAAGAGGCTGGTGTAGATGACGGTCAGCTTCGAGCGGTGGGGGTTCTCCGCGGAGAGCGCCTTCTCGAGGCCGAGGTCCACCGGGGTGCGGTAGACGGGGTTCCAGGCGGTGATGACCAGGGTGTCCACCTGACCGGCCATCAGCTCGTCCACGAGGGAGCGCAGGGCGGAGGCGTCGGTGGTCTCGGTGACGGTGGCGGGGACATAGCGCACCGTGTTGCCCACGGCGCCCAGCTCCGCGTTGAGGGCGGCGGCCAGGGCGTGGACCGCGGCGGGCTGGCGCTCGCCGGCAATCACCACGCAGCGGCCGGCGTTCTCGCGCAGGTCACTGGCGACCACGTCCACCCACTTCTGGAACTCGGAGGACAGCGGCGCCTTGCGGGCACCGGCGGCGGCCACCTCGGCCAGGTTGCCGCCGATGCGCGCGGCCACCGCGGAGGCGATGGAGAGCACCTCCTGGGACTTCACCCGCAGGCGGTGGTCGGCCATGCCGCCGGTGACGGACAGGCGCGGCTCGCACATGTAGAGGCGGTTGAGCTTGCCCTCGGCCGGATCCCTCCGTCGGGCGAACGCGCGCGCGTTGCCGAGGTTGGCCGGGCGGCTCTCCAGGAAGTCCGCATCCAGGGAGAGGATGATGTCGGCCTTGGAGAGGTCATACATCGCGCTGGCTGGCTGGCCGAAGAGGGCGCGGGTGGCCTCGCTGGCAGGATCCTGGGAGACCGAGGCGTAGGTGTGGAAGCGCGCCTGGGGCAGGCGCTCCTGGATGCGCTCGCGCAGGTGCGCGAGGACCGGCGAGGTGTTGGGCTCGGTGAGGAAGCGGATGCGGGCGCCACCGTTCTCCTGGGTGGCGCGATCGCTGATGATGGCCATCTCCTCGCCGAAGGTGCGCACGGCCTTCGGGCTCTTCCCGTTGCGCAGCACGCGGGCGCGCTGCGGGTCGTACAGCGACATCAGGAAGGACTGCTCGAACTGACTGGCGGCGCCCTGGTTCACCGGGTGCTGGGGGTTGCCCTCGACCTTGATGGGGCGACCCTCACGGGCGGTGATGAGCAGGCCGGAGGTGCTGCCGCCGAAGGTCATGCCCGAGGCGTAGTGCAGCGGGTTGCCCGGGGTGAGCTCGGGGGGCGTGCGGGTGAAGGGCACCAGGCGCTCGTCCACCGGACGGGTGGAGCAGGCGGTGGCGCCGGCCAGGGCCATGGAGGCGCCGAGCAACTGCATGAACTCGCGCCGGGCCACGCCGGTGGGCGGCAGGTCCGCGCCCTCGGGGAACTCGGGCTTGGTGACCTCGAGGTACTCGGCCGTGCCGAGCTTCTCCTCGAGGCTGCGCCAGTAGGTCTTTCCGTAGGCGCCCTCGTCGGCCACGCTGCGGGAAGAAGCGTGGTCGAGCGCCTCCCCGACCACATCCTGGGCCGGGGCGGCGGCGGCGTCCGAGACGACCGGCAGCGCGAAGGAGGTAGGGGTGTCCTTCATGGGGGCTCCATCGAGCTTGGGCTTCAGCGGTGGCATGTCGTGCAGCTCGTGCGCGAGTGAACGTCGTACTGCTCGGCGAGCGTGTCGGCGAGCGCGGCGGCCTCCTGCGGATCCTCAGGCGGCTGCCAGGTCATGCTGGTGATGAACTCCTGGGGCCGCAGGAAGGGCTTGGGGTCGCGGTGGCAGTCCAGGCACCACTGCATGGTGAGCGGGGCGTACTGCTCGAGGGCGCCCATCTCGTCCACGCGCCCGTGGCAGGTGGCGCAGCCCACGCCCTTGGCCACGTGGATGGAGTGGTTGAAGTACACGAAGTCCGGAAGGTTGTGGACGCGGACCCAGGGGATGGGCTGGTCCGTGTAGTAGGCCTCGCGTACCGCAGTCAGGTACGGGCTCTGGTTCCAGACCTGCGCGTGGCAGGACATGCAGATGGTGGTCGAGGGGATGCCCGCCGAGGGCGCATCCTCCACCGACGTGTGGCAGTAGCGGCAGTCGATCTGCTCGTCCCCGGCATGGTGCCGGTGGTCGAACTCGATGGGCTGCTCGACAGGGTGGTTCTGAAAGGTGACGAACGGCGAGCGCACATACGCCATCAGTCCGCCAACGGCGATGGCAGGGATCGCGAGGAGCGCCGCGGCGGAAACCCGCGACACCGTGTTCGTCCAGCGTGGGAAGAGAGGACCGCTCATACCAGGACCGGGGGCAAGTCAGCGGGCATCAGGGGACGCGACCGGGAGGGCGGGGCGTCCGGACTGGAACCGCACTGGGAGACTGGAACAAGAATCTCATTCACGGCGTTGCTGTGATTGCGGTGGCTCCTGGAACTCCAGGAGTCATGCGGACACGCCCGACCCCATCCGACCGTGGCCTGCCGCCGGCGGGTTCCCTCCTCCTCCACCCGTCCCAAAGCGGCGCGGGACCATTGACCATGATTATCCAACTGTCAACCTTTCTGTGTCCGGGGCGGGGGATACCACGACCTGGCGCGTTGTGGATCTTCTTGATGTTCGAAGGGGATGACGTTGGCTTCTGGCAGGTGGAAGGGAGGTTGAATCCGGAGGATCAGCGGCCTCGATTCGCGGAGGTTCGCGGGGGAGCCCGGATCGATCGAACAGGGAGGCCTGCACCGGGGAGCGGGTAGGGCGGGGTGCCCGCTTGTTCCGGCTTCGCGGGACGGGAGATATAAAGGAGGGCATGATGAACTCCCAGGAGCGCAAGGCGGCCTACCGTCGGCATGCGGAGAAGGGCGAGGCGGTCCCCGTCTCGGTCGTGCTCCCCGCCGATCTCGACACGCCCTTGTCCGTCTTCCTCAAGCTGGGCGGTGAGCGAGGTTTCATCCTCGAGTCCTGCCACGGTGGCGAGCGCTTCGGGCGCTACAGCCATGTGGGCAGCTCTCCCGCCGGTCGTCTCCGGCTGGATCCTCAGGGGGGCACCCTCTGGCGCGGAGAGCAGGAGCAGCGGTTCGACGGCAAGCCCCTGGACGTGCTCCGCTCCGTGTGGCGCGACAACGCCGTCACCGCCCTCCCGGGGGAGCATCCCTTCGTCGGCGGCCTCGTGGGCTACCTCGGTTACAACTGCATCTCCTGGTTCGAGCGCCATGTGCCCGATCGGCACACGAGCGACATCTCCTTCCCCGACTCCGAGTGGCTGCTGTGCGATGAGTTCGTCACCCACGACTCGCTCAAGCAGACGCTCCATGCCACCGCGATTGCCCGTCCCTCGCGCCATGGCAGCGTCGCCCAGGCGCTCGAGGATGCGGAGGCCCGCGCCCAGGCGCTCGCGGATCGGCTGCTGCGGCCCCTGCCCTCCGAGGCCTTCGCGCCGACGCCTCCCTCGCGCCGCGAGCCGGAGACGATCGCCCACTGGGACCGCGCCGGCTACGAGGCGGCCGTGGAGCGGGTGAAGGAGTACATCCGCGCCGGGGACTGCATGCAGGTGGTGCTCGCCCGCCGCTTCGAGATGCGCGGCGCGCCGCCTCCGCTCACCCTCTACCGCGCGCTGCGGCGCATCAACCCTTCGCCCTACCTCTTCCACATCGACCTGGGCGAGGCCCGCGCGCTGGTGGGCGCCTCCCCGGAGCTGCTCGTCCAGGTGCGAGACGAGGACGTGGTGGTGCGCCCCATCGCGGGCACCCGGCGCCGCGGCGCCACCGAGGCCGAGGACAAGGCGCTCGAGCAGGAGCTGCTCGCCGACGAGAAGGAGCGCGCCGAGCACATGATGCTCCTGGACCTGGGCCGCAACGACGTGGGGCGGGTGGCCGCTCCGGGCTCGGTGCGCGTCGAGGAGCAGATGGTCATCGAGCGCTACAGCCACGTGATGCACATCGTCTCTCAGGTGCGCGGGAAGCTGGGGGCGGGCTACGACGCGCTCGACGCGCTGGCCTACGCGTTCCCCGCCGGCACCGTGTCCGGGGCGCCGAAGATTCGAGCGATGCAGATCATCGACGAGCTGGAGCCCCTCCGCCGAGGGCCCTACGCGGGGGCGGTGGGATACCTGTCCTACTGCGGCGCGTTGGACCTGGCCATCGCCCTGCGCACCTTCCACGTGGATGGAGACCGGACGCTGTGGACGGCGGGGGCGGGGCTGGTGGTGGACTCGGTGCCCTCGAAGGAGGCCGACGAGACCGAGGCCAAGGCCGGAGCGCTGGCCGCGGCGCTCGAGCAGGCGCGAGAGGGAGGTGTGCGGTGATTCTCGTCATCGACAACTACGACTCGTTCACCTTCAACCTCGTGCAGCTCCTCTACACGCTGGGGGCCGAGGTGAAGGTGGCGCGCAATGACGAAATCGACGCCGCGGGGGTGGCGGCCTCGGGGGCCTCGCACCTGTTGGTGTCGCCGGGGCCGTGTACGCCCCTAGAGGCAGGGGTGAGCATGGAGGCCATCCGCACGGCGAAGGTGCCGATGCTGGGGGTGTGCCTGGGGCACCAGTCGCTGGGCGCGGTCTTCGGCGGGAAGGTGGTGCGCGCGCCGGAGCCGGTACACGGCAAGGCGGCCTCCATCCGTCACGATGGGCGAGGCCTCTTCACGGGGTTGTCGCCGGGCTTCCAGGCCGCGCGCTACCACTCGCTGGTGGTGGAGGCGGCGACGCTGCCGAAGGAACTGGAGGCCACGGCCTGGACGGAGGACGGGCTCATCATGGGCCTGCGCCACCGCGAGCGCCCGCTGGTGGGCGTGCAGTTCCACCCCGAGAGCGTGCTGACGCCGGAAGGCTCGACGTTGGTGAGGAACTTCCTCGAGGGGCGTTACTGACAGCTCATCCGCGCAGGTGGGTGGTGTCATTCCACAGGCGGAGGACGGGCTGTTCGCCCTCGCTGTCATAGCCGAGCACGCTGATGGAGGCGGTGCTCAGGGTGAAGAGGCGCCCCTCGGTGGGAGGCAGCCCCAGCCAGCGCGCCGCCAGCACCCGCAGCAGGTGCCCGTGGGCGAACAGCAGCACGTTCCCCTCCACCGCGCGGGCCTCGGCGATGACGCGGTCCGCGCGCACCCCGACGTCCCGCGCCGACTCTCCGCAGGGCACTCCGTCCTCCCAGAGCGTCCACTCCGGGCTCGTGACGCGAATCTCCTCCTTCGTCTTGCCCTCGAAGGTGCCGTAGTCCCACTCCATCAGGTCCGAGCGCAGCTCCGCCACCTGCCCGTAGCCGGCCAGGCCGCAGGTCTCGCTCGCGCGGATGAGCGGGCTCGTCCACACCGCCTTGAAGCGCCAGGCTCGCAGCGGCGCCCCGAGCGCCACGCCCATCTTCCTCCCCGACTCCAACAGCGGAACGTCCGTGCGTCCCGTGTGCTGGCCGCTGCGGCTCCACTCGGTTTCTCCGTGGCGCACCAGCACCAGCTCGGGGGGACGCGGTTTCATCTGTAATTCCCTCACCCCAGCCCTCTCCCAGAGGGAGAGGGGGTCTGCACGGCTAACGCTTCAGGCCGCGTTTGATTTCCTCGCATACCTGCCGCGCCGCCGCCGGGCCATCCGTGTGGGCCGCTCGCACGATGGCGCTGCCCACCACCACCCCGTCCGCGTGCGCTCCCACCACCCGCGCCTGCTCGGCCGTGGCGATGCCGAAGCCCGCCACCACCGGCACCGGAGACACCTTCCGGAGCAGCTCCAGCCGCTCGGACAGGCTCGCCGGCAGCTCCGTGCGCATGCCCGTCACTCCCATCACCGATACGGCATAGGTGAAGCCCCGCGCCTGGCTGGCGATCATCTCCGCCCGTGCCGGCGGCGAGGTGGGCGCGCACAGCGGCACCAGGTTCATCCCCGCGGCGTCGAAGATGGCTCGAAGCTCGTCGCTCTCGTCCGGCGGCAGGTCCGGGAGGATGGTCCCCGACACCCCGCGCTCCCGCGCCAGCTTCGCGTAGCGCTCCTCGCCCAGCGCCATCACCACGTTGAGGTACGTCATCACCACCAGCGGCACCTGGGGGAAGCGCGCGCGCACCGCCGGCACCACCTCGTCCAGCACCCGCAGCAGCGTGGTGCCCGACTTCAGCGCCCGCTCCGAGGCTCCCTGGATGACCGGGCCGTCGGAGATGTGATCGCTGAAGGGCACGCCCACCTCGAGAATGTCCGCGCCTCCCTCCGCCATGGCGCAGAACACCTCCACCGAGCGGGGCAGGTCCGGATCCCCCGCCATCGCGTACGCCACCAGCGCGCCCTCGCCGCGAGCCTTCGCCCGGGCGAACGCGTCCGCAATCTCCGTGCTCATTCCTTCTCCTGACCGGTGGCGGCGGGAATCCCCCTGGCCGCGATGGTGGCCACGTCCTTGTCCCCGCGGCCCGAGCAGTTGATGACCAGGTGCTTGCCCTTGCCCAGCTCGCGCGCCAACTCCGCCGCCCGCGCGAAGGCGTGCGACGTCTCCAGCGCGGGGAGGATGCCCTCGGTGCGGCACACCTCGTAGAAGGCCGCCAGCGCCTCGTCGTCCGTGGCGGTTCGCACCTCCAGCCGCCCCTGCTTCGCCAGGTGCGCCAGCTCCGGTCCCACGCCCGGGTAGTCCAGCCCCGCGGAGATGGAGTGCGCCTCTTGAATCTGCCCGTGCTCGTCCTGCAGCACCAGCGAGCGCGTGCCGTGCAATACGCCCTCCTTGCCCAGCGTCAGCGACGCGCCGTGCTCCCCGGAGTCCAGCCCGTGACCGCCGGCCTCCACGCCCACCATCCGCACGTCTTTCTCCTCCACGAAGGGGTGGAAGAGGCCCATGGCGTTCGAGCCTCCGCCGATGCACGCGATGAGGGCGTCCGGCAGCCGGCCGAAGGCCACCAGCGACTGCGTCCGCACCTCCTTGCCGATGACCGACTGGAAGTCCCGGACGAGGGTGGGGTAGGGGTGTGGCCCCGCCGCGCTCCCAATCACGTAGTGGGTGTCCGTCACCTGCGATACCCAGGTGCGGATGGCCTCGTTCATCGCGTCCTTCAGCGTGCGCGAGCCCGACTCCACCGGCCGCACCGTCGCTCCCAGCGCCTTCATGCGGAAGACGTTGAGCGCCTGCCGCTCCACGTCCAGCGCGCCCATGTACACCTCGCAGGGCATGCCGAAGAGCGCGCACGCGGTGGCCGTGGCCACGCCGTGCTGGCCCGCTCCCGTCTCCGCGATGATGCGCTTCTTCCCCATCCTCCGCGCCAGCAGCACCTGGCCGATGGTGTTGTTGATCTTGTGCGCCCCCGTGTGCGCCAGATCCTCGCGCTTGAGCCACACCTCGGCCCCGCCCCACTTCTCGGTGAGCCGACGCGCGGGCGTCAGCGGCGTCTCGCGCCCGACGAACTCGCGCAGCACCTGCGCCACCTGCTCCTCGAAGGTGGCGTCCTTCCGAGCCTCCGCGTAGGCCTCCTCCAGCTCCAACAGCGCCGAGACCAGCGTGTCCGGTACGTAGCGGCCACCGAAGCGTCCGAAGCGTCCCGGGGCGGTTTGTGTGTCCATGGTTTCCTTCACTCCCGAAGCACTGTCCTCACGGCGCGCACGAAGGCGCGCACCGCGTCCGCATTCTTGATGCCGGGGCTGACCTCCACCCCGCTCGCCACGTCCACTCCGTAGGGTCTCGTGGCGCGCACCGCATTCTGTACGTTGTCCGGATTCAACCCGCCGGCCACCAGCACCGGCACCCCCGCGTCCGCCAGCCCCGCCACCAGCGACCAGTCGAAGCCCACGCCCCCTCCGCCGTAGCCCGGCGCCGCCCCGTCCAGCAGCAACGTCGCCACGTCCCCCGCCCCCACGTAGGTGCGCGCCCTCTCCACGTCCTCCGGCCCCCGCACCCGCAGCGCCTTGATCACCGGCACCCCGTACCCCGCGCACGCCTCGGGCGGCTCGTCCCCGTGGAGCTGCACCGCCGTCAGCCCGCACTCGCGCACTCTCGCGCGGATGAGCTCCGGTGACTCGTTCACGAAGACGCCCACCACCGCGCCCAACGCAGGCCTCGTTCGCGCCAGCTCCGCTGCCACCTCCGCCTCCACGTAACGCGGCGACTTCGGGTAGAAGTTCAGCCCTAGCGCGTCCGCCCCCGCCTCCCACGCCACCCGCGCGTCCTCCAGCCGGGTGACGCCGCAGATCTTCACCCGCGTGCTCACGCCCCATCTCCGAGCAGCCGGGCCAGTGCCCGCCCCGGCTCCGCGTCGCGCAGCAGGGACTCGCCCACCAGCACCGCGTCCGCTCCCGCCGCCCTCGCCGCTTCGAAGTCCGCGCGCGTCTTCAGCCCGCTCTCCGCCACCAGCGCCTTCGCCCGGCTACGCAGCGCGGGCATGACCCGTAGCGCCGTGCCCGTGTCCGTGCGCAGCGTGGCCAGGTTCCGGTTGTTGATGCCCACCAGCTCCGCTCCCGCCGCCAGCGCCCGCTCGGCGTGCGCCTCCGTGTGCGCCTCCACCAGCGCCGCCACCCGGCTCGCCTTCGCCGCCGCCACCATCTCCGCCAGCAGCCCGTCCTCCAGCGAGTCCGCGATCAGCAGCACCGCGTCCGCTCCCAGCGCCGCGCTCTCCTCCACCTCTCGTGGCGCCACCAGGAAGTCCTTGCGCAGCACCGGCAGCGAGATGGCCTCGCGTACTCGGAGGAGGTCCTCGAGGCTTCCTCCGAAGTCCACGTCGTCCGTCAGCACGCTCACCGCGCTCGCCCCGGCCGCCTCGTAGGCCCTCGCCACCGCCACCAGGTCCTGGTGCGGGAAGTCTCCTCCCGACGGGCTCCGGCGTTTGACCTCCGCGATGACGTTTATTCGGCCTCGCTCCTTCGTCAGCGCGGCGGCGAAGTCTCGTCCCTCGGGTCTCGGCGTGGTGATGACTCGGGGCCCGCGCGCCGCCAGCTCTTGACGCTTTCGGGCGAAGATGATGGCCAGCTTGTCCAACCCGGGACTCGCGGCACCCTCACCCCGTCCCTCTCCCAGAGGGAGAGGGGAAGTGGGCTCGCTCATGACTGGCCCTCCTTCACCAGGGCTTCCAGTTTGGCTGCAGCGGAGCCGCTGTCGATGGACTCCTCCGCCTTTCGCACGCCCTCTCGCAGGTCTCCCGCCTTGCCCACCACCACCAGCGCCGCCGCCGCGTTCAGCAGCACCGCCGTCCTCACCCCCGAGCGCTCTCCCGCCAGCAGTGCCTTCAGGCGCCTCGCGTTCTCCTCCACGTCCCCGCCCGCGATGGCCTCCGGCGGCACCCGCTCCAGCCCCGCATCCTCCGGGGAGAGCGTGAAGGTACGCACCGTGCCGTCCTCGCACAGCTCCGCTACGTCCGTGCTCGTGCAGGGGGAGATTTCGTCCAGCCCGTCACGCCCATGCACCACCCAGGCTCGCTTGCTCCCCAACCTCGAGAGCACTCGCGCCGTCTGCTCCAGCCTCTCTCCCGCGAAGGTGCCCAGGAGCTGGTAGCGCGCCCCCGCCGGGTTCGTCAGCGGCCCCAGCAGGTTGAAGACCGTGTGCAAGCCCAGCTCCCGCCGCGCCGGCGCCACGTGTCTCATCGCGCTGTGGTGCGAGGGCGCGAAGAGGAAGCCCACCCCGTGCTCGTCCACGTCCCGTGTCACCAGTTCGTGCGGCCGGTCCATCGGCACGCCCAGCGCGGCCAGCACGTCCGAGCTGCCACAGCGCGAGGACACCGCTCGGTTGCCGTGCTTGGCCACCGTCACCCCCGCTCCCGCCGCCACGAAGGCCACCGCCGTGGAGATGTTGAAGGTGTGTGCCCCGTCGCCCCCCGTTCCGCAGGTGTCCAGCACCACCTCGGCCTTGGGATGGATGCGCGCGGCACAGGTCCTCATCGCCTCCGCCGCACCGAGGATTTCATCCTCCGTCTCCCCCTTCATCCTCAACGCGACCGCGAACGCGCCCACCTGGGCCAACGTCGCCTCACCCGCGAGCATCTGGCCCATCACTCCCGCCATCTCCTCGCGCGTCAGATCGCGCCGGCCCACCACTCTGCCCAGCGCCTCCTTGAGCGTCATGTCGCTACCCGCCTGTTCTCCTCGTAATGAGGGTCGAGTCTCGCTGGGCGGGGGCGTGGAATCAATGTAGGACGGGCGTTTCGGAGCTTTCCGTGTGGAGGGATGGTGCCGAATCCGGATGTCATCGTGGTGGGCGCGGGGCTGGCGGGACTGGCCTGTGCGCGGGTGCTGACGCGGGTCAGGCCCAGGCTCCGAGTCCAGGTGCTGGAGGCGAGTGACAGCGTCGGCGGTCGGGTGCGCACGGACTCGGTGGATGGCTTCCTCCTCGACCGAGGCTTCCAGGTGTTCCTCTCCGCGTACCCCGAGCCCCAGCAGGTGCTCGACTACCAGGCCCTGGACTTCCAGCGCTTCTTCCCCGGCGCCCTGGTGTGGCGAGGCGGCAGGCTGCACAAGGTGGCGGACCCCTGGCGCCGGCCCCTCCAGGCGGCGGCGCATCTCTTCAACCCGGTGGGCTCGCTCTTCGACAAGCTGCACGTGATTGACCTGCGGCAGCAGGCGCTGGCGGGCTCGCTGGAGGACGCCTTCCACCGGCCGCAGCGCACGTCCCTCGAGTACCTGCGGCGCGTGGGTTTCTCCGAGGGCATGGTGGAGTCCTTCTTCCGGCCCTTCTTCGGCGGCATCTTCCTGGAGAAGGAGCTGCGTACCTCCAGCCGGATGCTGGAGTTCGTGTTCCGGATGTTCGCCGAGGGGCCGGTCGCCGTGCCGGCACGGGGCATGGGGGCCATCCCCGAGCAGCTCGCCGCGCAGCTCCCGCTGAACACGCTGAAGCTGAACACGCCCGTGGAGGAGGTGTGGGGGCACCGGGTGCGGCTGGCCTCGCGGGACACCGTGGAGTCCAGGGCGGTGGTGGTGGCCACGGATGCGCCCTCGGCGGAGGAGCTGCTGCCCGGCATGCCTCCCCGGGAGATGAACCCGGTGACGTGCCTGTACTTCGCCGCGCCCGAGCCTCCGGTGCGTGGGCCCTACCTGGTGCTGAACGGGGAGGGGAGGGGGCCGGTGAACAACCTCGCGGTGATGAGCGAGGTGGCGCCGACCTACGCGCCTCGGGGCCAGTCGCTGGTGTCGGTGTCGGTGCTGGAGGTGGCGGAGGACCTGGCGGAGCTGGAGGGCCGGGTGCGTGAGCAGCTCTCCGAGTGGTTCGGCCCGTCCGTGGTCCGGTGGCGGCACCTGCGCACCTATACGATTCCGCACGCGCTGCCGGTGCAGACGCCCGAGGCGCTCGCGGAACCCCACCGGAGGGTGCGGCTGTCGCCCGGGTTGTACGTGTGTGGGGACTACCGGGAGAACGGCTCCATCCAGGGCGCCATGGTGGCCGGACGGCGCGCCGCCGAGGCCCTGCTCGAGGACCTGGGTCTGCAGGGCTCCTGAGTCATTTCCCTGGACGGCCTTAGTGGCAGGATGCGCTCCCCATCTTCTGGAGCGTCCCGCCCATGAAGTCTCGCCTGATACCGCTCATCGCCCTCGTCACCGCCACCGCCGGTTGCAAGAAGGCGCAGCCCTCGGCCCCCTCAGCCCCCGTGGTCCCCGATGCCCCCGCTGCCAGCGTGCCTGTACCGGCCACTCCCTCGGCGGCTCCCGCTCCCGTGAAGAAGGATCCGCTCGCAGCGGTGCCGCGGACGGACTCCACGCTGTCGCTGTTCGAGCCCCAGGGCGGCAAGTGCCAATGGCTGCGCGTGGACCCGGTTGCCGGCAATCGCGCGACCGTGGCCTCGTTCGAGGGCGACTGCAAGGGCGCCAGCGTCGCATGGAACGCGGACCAGAGCAGGGCGTTCGTCTGGTTCGATCCGGAGCGGGTGCAGTCCTCGGGCTACCACTCCGAGAGTGCCTCCGGCCCAGGCTATCCCGACGAGGAGCCCACGCCGGACGCCACCCCTCGGATGTATGAGGTGACGGTGTCCTCGGGCGAGGTTCGCACGGTGCCTCTCCCCGCGGTGGAGGGGGAGCTGGCATCCATTGGCTACAAGGGCGCGGACCTCATCGCGCTCTCCCTGAAGTCGCTCTCCAGCGAGGAGGTCCAGGAACCCCTCACCGTGGAGGGGCAGGTCATCGCCTTCGATGAACTCCTCGAGGGCGTTCCGGCGCTCGCCTCCGCCCACCGGCTCGACAAGGAGGACTCGTGGAAGCGCATCGAGGTGAAAGGCACCAGCATCGGTTCGGACGTGTCGCTCGGGGTCAACGAGCTGGAGGCGGCCTTCGGGCATGCGCCTCGC
>QKJM01000840.1 GCA_003249315.1 Archangium sp. | reverse complement strand
AAGACCCTCTCCGGGAGGCGTCCCCGGGAGGCCCCGCCGTCGCGCCGCGCGCAAACCCTGCACCCCCCCTGCGCAAGAAATGACATCGGCCGGCACGCCCTCGTCATGAAAGGGCTCGGTTATCTCCGAGCCGTGCGAATGTCCCACGCCTTGCATCGGTAGATACGAGGACGTCCGCGCGGAGGTGACACCGTGAAGACAACCGAACCCAGGCCCTGGCACGCGCTGCCCGCCGAGGAGGTGGAGACGCAGTTCGGCACGGGGAGCCCCGGCCTCACGAGGGCCACGGCCGCGGCCCGGCTCGCGCAGTTCGGCCCCAACCAGCTCGCCGAGGCTCCACCCACCTCCTTGCTGGTGCTGGTGCTGCACCAGTTCATGAGTCCCCTCATCTACATCCTCCTGGCCGCGGGCGTGGTGACGCTGGCGCTGGGGGAGTACATCGACGCGGGGGTGATAGCGGCCATCCTCGTCATCAACGCCATCATCGGCTTCACCCAGGAGCGACAGGCAGAGGTGTCCGTCCGGGCGTTGATGAAGCTGGTGTCCCCCAAGGCGAGGGTGGTGCGCGAGGGGCGGGAGTGGGAGGTGGAGAGCCGCGAGCTGGTGCCGGGAGACCTGGTGCTGCTGGAGAGTGGCACGCGGGTGCCGGCGGACCTGCGGCTGGTGTCGGCCACGACGCTGACGGTGGACGAGTCGCTGCTCACCGGCGAGTCCACCACGGTCCACAAGCGGGTGGGCACGGTGGAGCCGGAGGCGGTGCTGGCCGAGCGGAGCGACATGGCCTTCACCGGGACGGTGGTGTCCAGCGGGCGGGGACGGGGCTACGTGGTGGCCACCGGGGAGCGCACGGAGCTGGGGCGGATCGCCGGCAGCATCCGAGGAAAGGTGGAGCTGAGCACGCCGCTGCAGGAGCGGATGGACCGCTTCGCGAAGGTGGTGGGCTGGGTGGTGGGCGCGGGCGCGGTGCTGGGCTTCGTCATCGGCGTGGTGCGCGGCCAGTCGGTGGCGGAGATGTTCATGGTGGCGGTGGCGCTGGCGGTGGCGGCGGTGCCCGAGGGCCTGCCGGTGGTGCTCACCATCACCCTGGCGGTGGGGGTGCGGCGCATGGCGAAACGCCAGGCCATCATCCGCAAGCTGCCGGCGATCGAAACGCTGGGCAGCACCACCGTCATCGGCTCGGACAAGACGGGCACGCTGACGGAGAACCGGATGACGGTGCAGGAGATGTGGGCGGGGGGCGACTTCTTCTCG
This sequence comes from Archangium sp., assembly GCA_003249315.1. Lineage (GTDB taxonomy): Bacteria > Myxococcota > Myxococcia > Myxococcales > Myxococcaceae > QKJM01. The sequence continues at coordinate 3,154 of QKJM01000840.1, read as the reverse complement.
CTGACGGAGGAGACCCTGGAGCATGACGGGCGGGCGCGACCGGCGGAGGGGGCGGAGAGCCTGGCCGAGCACCCGCCGCTGTACCTGTCGCTGCTGACGGGGGTGCTGGCCAACGAGGCGGAGGTGTACGAGGGCGAGCAGGGCGTGGAGACACGGGGGGATCCGACGGAGGCGGCGCTGCTCCTGGCGGCGGAGCGGCTGGGGCTGCGACACGAAGTGGTGCGCGGGCACTGGGAGTCGTTCGCGGAAATCCCCTTCGAGCCGGAGCGGCAGTACTCGGCGAGCCTGCGCGAGCGGGAGGGCCGGAGAGCCCTCTTCGTGAAGGGGGCGCCGGAGCGGGTGCTGGCCATGTGCCACGAGCAGCAGGGCGAGGAGGGCCCGGAGCCGCTGGAGGCGGCGGCGGTGCAGCAGGCGGCGCAGACGCTCGCGAGTCGGGGCCTGCGCGTGCTGGCCCTGGCCATGCGGAGGATGGATGGCACGGCGCCCCGTCCGGAGGAGGTGGGCGAGCCGGAGGGCCTCACCTTCCTGGGGCTGACGGGGATGATGGATCCGCCGCGCGAGGGCGTGCGCGAGGCGGTGGCGGCGTGCCAGGAAGCGGGCATCCGGGTGGTGATGATTACGGGGGACCACGCGGCCACGGCGCGAGCCATCGGACGGGAGCTGGGCCTCAAGGGCGATGGCGCGGCGCTGACGGGGCAGGAGATGGAGGCGCTGGACGACGCGGCGCTGCGACAGCGGGCGAAGGAGGTGTCCGTCTACGCCCGCGTGGCGCCCGAGCAGAAGCTGCGGGTGGTGAAGGCCCTGCAGCGCGAGGGCGAGGTGGTGGCGGTGACGGGGGATGGGGTGAACGACGCACCGGCGTTGAAGGCGGCGGACATCGGCGTGGCCATGGGGCGAGGGGGCACGGACGTGGCGCGCGAGGCAGCGGACATGGTGCTCGCGGACGACAACTTCGTGAGCATCGTCAACGCGGTGGAGGAGGGGCGCGTCACCTTCGACAACCTGCGCAAGGCCACCTTCTTCCTCGTCTCAACGGGCGCGGCCTCCATCCTGGTGATTCTGGCCTCGCTGGCGCTGGGTTGGCCCCTGCCCCTGCTGCCGGCGCAGCTCCTGTGGCTCAACCTCGTCACCAACGGCCTGCAGGACGTGGCCCTGGCCTTCGAGCCCGGGGACGATGGGATGCTGAAGCGCCCGCCCCGGCCTCGCGGCGAGGGCTTCATCTCCGGCCTCCTGTGGGAGCGCACGGTGCTGGCCGGGTTGGTGATCGCCGCGGGGACGCTCTTCATCTTCCGCTGGGAGCTGGATGAAACGAACTCGCTGGCGGCGGCGCAGACGGCGGCGCTCACCACCATCGTGCTCTACCAGATGTTCCAGGTGGGCAACGCGCGCTCGGAGACGCAGTCCGTCTTCCTGCGCAGCCCCTTCTCCAACCCGTTCCTCTTCTGGGCCACGGCGGCCTCGCTGGTGGTGCATGTGGGGGCCCTCTTCCTGGCGCCCACCCAGTTCGTGCTCCGCGTGGTGCCACTCACGGACTGGGCGGTGTGGGTGCGCATCGTCGCGGTGGCCTCCACCCTCATCATCGCCATGGAGCTGCACAAGCTGCTGCGTAGGCCCCGGCGGCTACGACACCAGCCGGCGCCCGCGCAGGAGGTGCATCTGTCCTCGGCCGAGCCACGGGCCTGAGCGGCCGCCGTCACCCGCCTCAGTCGAGGAAGCGCCGCCACCAGCGGCGCAGCTCCTCTTCATCGGAGTCCCGGCCCTGGCGACCGAGAAAACCCCAGGGGAATGGCTCCTGCCAGGGCGCCAATACCTGGGCGAGTTCGCGCCAGGCGGGTAGAACCTGGCCTTCCTCCAGGTCTCCCGCTTCCGGCCAGACGCCCAGCGTCACGTGGACGCGCTCGTCATCCAACTTCTGAACTGTGGTGGTGGGCGATTGGAGTCGAGCGCGAAGACCCGCGGCCCCTCCCAGCTCGCTCAATATGGGAGGGCCGAGGAAGTTCATCCAGTGGACGCCATCCACCCGGGTTTTCATGCCATCTCGAAAGTGAGCATCGCGAATATCGAAGCCCGGGTGCCTGGAAATCACCGGGCGAAGTCGCTCCAATTCGTCATGGACGACATTCCAACAATCCAGGGCGAGTCCGGCATGCCCGGAGGCGAAAGGCAGCCGAGAAGCCATGTCGATGGCCAGCTCGCGCACGAAATCCGCCCCCCGTTCCTCGAGGAGATCAGTCGGCAGACTGACACGAAGAACACTGGCCCTTTCAGGGGGCGCGTCCCGCCAGGGCAAGCGGGCATGATAGTCGAAGCAATACCCGCTGCCCTCCTCGCCAAGGATGACGAAGTAAGGGTCGGCACCGTCCTTCAAGAGGTCGGAGATATCATCCGGCTCTCGGTCGTCGAGGTATCCACGCTCCTTCGGCGCCAGAGTCCGCCGAATGGCCTCCCAGCCGCTGTCGCACAGCTCATAGTCCTCCCAGTAACAGCACAGATACCTCGAGAGAGCGCTCGGGTAGCCCGCGACGGCTCGCACGTACGCGTCGAGGGCGTGCTCCACTCCCTTGGCGATGTCGAAGTGGTCGTAGGGCACGAAGAAGATGATACGGATGACATCCCGGACCAGGAGGCGATTCTCGACATGTTCGATCGTTTCGCGCCCCGAAGGCGATGACGTCCACTTGAATGGACCCGATATTCGAACCCGAGGAAAAGACTTGTTCATCGGAGACACCTATTTCCGAAGAATGCCATCAAGAGGGGTGATGATGGCAGGCTTGCACTCTCCACCGAGTCCCGCATACGAATCCACTTGCCTCTTGGTATACACATTCCAGGGATTGCGTATCTCGTATCCACACGGGAATTTCAGTTCATAAACGCACTGAATACGGGTGACATCCCGGGTAAAGTGGATGACAATATCAGGACGCAGGGAGCCTTCCCACCTAGCGGCAGCGAGCCGAATCTCCTTCGTGATTTCGTCCTTTGCAAGTCGCGGCTCGATTGAAAAATTGTCGGGGTATTCATCCTTCAGGCGCGTTGCAATGCAGTCGAACGCGGCTGCGTGCTTCAGCTTCCCGAGGTGACGCGCCCAGGAGGGAGCAAGCTTCTCCTTGACGGTTGGCTCTTTCTTGCACTCAGAATCCGGCAGAGT
>QKJM01000247.1 GCA_003249315.1 Archangium sp. | reverse complement strand
GGCGGCACCTGCTCCGGAGAGCCGGGCCTGCTCGGGCAATACCACCTGGGCGAAGTGGGCGAGGGCGGCTTCCAGCTCGACCACCGCCGCCTCGTCCGCGCCCTTCTGCGGCCCGAAGAGGCGCGAGGCTCCGTCCGGCCCCAGCAGCGGCGCCGTCACGTCCGTGGCCACCAGCAACTCCACTTCGTCCAGCCGAGGGTGCCGATGGCTCGCGTCCACCCGCGCCAGCCGTCGCAGGGCCGCTCCTCCTGGTGGCAGGGGCGCTCCGTGCGCGTCGAGGAACTGGAAGCCGAGCGCCGTGAGGGCTCCCGTCCCTCCGTCGTTGGTGGCGCTGCCTCCGAGTCCGAGGATGATTCGCTCGCACCCTCGTTCGAGCGCCGCGCGCAGCAACTCGCCGGTGCCGTACGTGGAGGCGCGTCGAGGGTCCCTCTCTTCTGATGACAGCAGAGAGAGCCCGGATGCCGCGGCCATCTCGATGACCGCCGTACGTCCTCCGTCCAGCAGTCCGTAGGCTGCATCCACGGGAGCACCGAGCGGCCCCTGCACCGTGTGCGTCACCCGCTCGCCGCCCACGCCCGCGAGCAGTGCGTCCACCGTCCCCGGCCCTCCGTCCGCGAGCGGCGCCACGTCCAGCTCCACTTCGGGCGCTCCCTCTCGGAGTCCTTCGGCCAGCGCGGCGGCGGCCTCGGCGGCGGTGAGCGTGCCCTTGTACTCCTGCGGCGCCACCAGCCAGCGGCTCACGGGCGCTCCTGCTCGGCCCATGCCGCTTCGTGCCACTCGAGGATGGGGCGGGGGCTGGTCCGGGTGGGCTCGAGGCGCTCGGAGACGCGCTCGAGGCGGACCAGCAGGGCATTCACCGTGTCCGCCGGCTGTCTCGCCGGGCCGCGGATTCGCTCGCAGAAGAACGTCCGGCAGCCGAACGGCCGGTCTTCGTACACCGTGCAGCGTTTCCCCGCCGCGTCCAGGTACGGGCAGGCCCCGTCCTCCCGTGGTGGAGGCAGCGGGTGGTTCTGTACCAGCAGTCGCCACTCGGGCGTCCAGAGCCATGGCGGGCGCTTCGTCTTCGCGAGCTGGCAGCACTCTCCGCTCGCCGGGCAGGAGAACGGCGCGTACGCCGCGTCCGCCTGCCGGTAGATGACCCGGAGCTCCTTCAGGGCACGGGCTTCTTCCCTCGCTCCCGGGGCGGTGGGTGTTTCTTCTTCTTCTTCTTCCCAGTCCTCTTTGCGCATGGGCTCGGGGGTTCTGCGCTCGGTTCACGGATGCGGGCGGTAATCCCTCACCCTAGCCCTCTCCCAGAGGGAGAGGGGACATACACGGTTCACAACACGCGGAGCACGAAGCACTTCAGGTACCGCGTCTCCCTCAGGCTCAGCAGCACCGGATGGTCCTTCCCCGCTCCCCGCTTCTCGATGATCTGCACCCGCCTCTTCGCGTCCGCCGCCGCCGACGCCAGCATGTCCTCGAACATCTGCTCGTTGATGTGGTACGTGCAGCTCGCGGAGATCAGGTAGCCGCCCGGCCTCAGGAGCTGCATCGCGCGCAGGTTGATCTCCTTGTACCCGCGCAACGCTCCTTCCACCGCCTCCTTCTTCTTCGCGAACGACGGCGGATCCAACACGATGCTGTCGAACCGCCGGCCCTCGTCCACCGCGTCCCGCAGGAAGTCGAACGCGTTCGCCGTCACCACCTCCACGTTCGTCAGCTTGTTGGCCGCCGCGTTCTCTCGCAGTTGCGCCGCCGCCTCCTCGGAGATCTCCACCGCCGTCACCCGCTCCGCCCTCGTGGCGAGCTGCAGCGCGAAGCCTCCCACATACGAGAAGCAGTCCAGCGCCTCTCCCAGGGCGTACTGCGCCGCCATCACGTGGTTGTCCCGCTGGTCCAGGAACGCGCCCGTCTTCTGGCCTTCCAGCAGATCCGCCCGCACCCGCACCAGGCCCTCGTCGTAGGCCACCGGCCCCGCCAGCGTGCCGTACAGCACACCCTTCTCCTGCGGCAGGCCCTCCAGCGCCCGCACCCCCACGTCCGAGCGGTTGACGATGGCGCGCGGCTTGAACAGCTCCACCAGCAGCTCCACCAGCAGTTGCTTGCGCTGCTCGGTGCCTGGAACCAGGAACTGCACGCTCAGGCAGTCGCCGTACCGGTCCACCACCAGGCCTGGCAGCAGGTCCGCCTCGCCATGCACCAGACGGTAGGTCCTCTCCCCCGGCAGCGCGCGGCGACGCATCTCGTCCGCCATCGCCAGCCTCCGGCGGAAGAAGTCCGTGTCCACCGCCTCGTCCTCGAAGGTGAGCCAGCGCAGGGAGATCTTCGAGTGCTTCGAATAGAAGGCCTTGCCCAGGAACCAGCCGCGCCCGTCCACCACGCGCACCACCTCGCCGCCCTCGAGCGCAGGGTCGCCGTTGAGATCGGCCCGGTAGATCCACGGGTGGCCGCCCTGCCAGCGCTCCACGCCGCGGCGCAGCAATGACACCTGGGGCAGCCCATCCGGGCCAAGGTCCGGCGTCTTCCGGTCCGGCGCGGGGACCTCCGGCCGATGGAAGGGCTTCCGGCCGCTGGGGGCTCCGGGTCGACGGGGGGGACGATTTCCTGGGGTTGGCTTGGGCATGGTGGGTGCGGCGTATACTCTCAACCCGCGTGAGATACGACCTGCTCCTTCAGTCCTTGGAACCCGGCACTCCATTCGATGGGGCCCGGCTCGATTCCCTCCTGGAGGCCCGGGGGGCCACCGTACTGCCGGGCGGCGGACGTGCCTGGAAGCTCGACAACGGGACGGTGGAGCTCCACCCCCTGCGCGAGGGCGGCCAGTGGGTGGCCACCGAGGTGCGCGTCCCCCTGGCGGACCACACCGAGCTCATCCGCGAGGTCGTCGTCCAGGCCGCCGACCTGGCCTCCGAGGCCCAGGCCCGCCTCTTCGATCCGCAGCTCGGTCGCGCCCTGTCTCGCTCCGACGAGAGCGCGGTGGCCGACCAGTACGAGCGCACCGCGCGCTACGCGGGGGAGATGCTCGGGCTGGCCTCGGCCATGCCCATGCCCTCCGCCGAGCCCCAGGGCTTCCAGCCGACCACGAGGTTCTTCGTCGCCGTCATCGGAGCCTTCCTCCTGCTGTACTGGGTGGTGAACTGGCTCGACAGCCAACTCTCCGGCGGCTGAGACCGGGGCGCCAGGGAGGATCCGCGACTTCCTCCGGGCACGAGCGGCCTCGGGGCGTTAGGTTGGGCGGGTGTTCAAGTACCTCTTCCTCGCCTTCACCCTCATTCCGCTCCTCGAGCTGTACCTGCTGCTCTTCGTCGCCCGGTATGTAGGGTTCTGGCCCACCGTGGGGCTGGTGCTCGTCACGGGCGTGATTGGCGCCCTGCTGGCCAAGAAGGAGGGCCTGCGGGTGGTGCGCCGCTGGCAGCAGTCGCTCGCCCAGGGCCGGATGCCGGAGGAGGGCATCCTCGGTGGTCTCCTCGTGCTCGTGGGCGGGGTGCTGCTGGTGACGCCCGGCGTCCTCACGGATGCCGTGGGCTTCCTGTTGCTGCTGCCCCCGACGCGTCGGGTGATTGCCGCGAGGGTTCGCCGGGTGCTGGAGCGCCGGATGGCCGATGGCACGGTGCGCGTCACCTCCTTCCAGTCGAACCCGTTCCCGGGAAGTCCCTTCGATTCGCCACAAGGCTCTCCTTTCGAGGAGCCCGAGCTCCGGCCGCGCATGGAGCGGGAGCGCGGGACGGTGGAGGAGGACGCCGAGTTCACCGAGGATGACGGCCCCCGGCGCGGCTAGTCGCTCACGGAAGGAGCGCGACGCGGGCTTCGCGGAGGTCAGCTCCTAGACGAGGCCTGCGAGCGCCGCTTCCTCGCGGGCGCCCACCACGGCGAGGACTTCCTCCCCTCGCTGGAAATCGGCCGCGGTCATGTGGATCGTCCGGGCCAGCACACTACTTCCCGTGTTTCTGGATCACCGTGGAGAGAGGGAACGATCATAAAGTATTTTTGATCAACCCCTCGGGTCGCGGCGTCCAAGCGCCCCGGACCCTCGCGGCGGTGGCCGGCCGCCCAACGGAGTGCTTCATGACGACCTCTGTCGCTCGCAGCTCCTCCCTGCTTCCCACCGTACTCGCGCTCGCGGTGGGGATGATCTCCGGATGCATCATCTACGACCGGACGGGTGAACACGGCGACTGGTGCTCGGACGAGTACCACACCTGTTCCGATGCGTCCGACTGCCACTTCAACCAGAATTGCATGCGAGGCCTGTGCTACGACATCCCGAGCGACGCCCGGGCTTGTGGCAGCTTCAAGGACTGTGCCTCTGGCGAGCACTGCATCAACAACCTGTGTACCAGGACGTGCTCGCGCGACGTCGACTGCCCCGCTGGCGCCATCTGTGACGGCTACCTCTGCCGCGCGCCGAGCACGAGTAGCGATGCCGGGACGCC
>QKJM01000384.1 GCA_003249315.1 Archangium sp. | reverse complement strand
TGCCCGTCCGCCCGGCGCGGCTCGCGCAGTCCTCGCAGATCGCGCTGGGTCCAGTGGAACCAACCTCCCTGGAACTCGGAGTCGGGCAGCTTGCGGCCGAAGGAGAAGACGCTGTCATCGGTGGCGCCCACACCCGAGTGGCAGCCCATGCAGTAGCCGGTCTCCTCTCGCGTCTGCGGGCGGAGGTGCCCCTGCGCGTCCTCGATGAAGCCCTGCAGGCTCCACCCGGCGCGGTTGCCCACGCCCACCTCTCCGTTGCCCATCACCGTCCGCGTCTCATCGGGCTTCTTCTCCGCCTCCAGCAGCTCGCGCGTCGCGGCGAGCTCGTGGTCTCCGTAGCTCATCCAGCCCCGCTTCACCATGTAGCGCAGCTCCTTCATGCGCCGGGCCGACGTGGGCTTTCCGTCCACCACGTCCAGGTAGTACACGCCGTGGGCGAACTCGGTGCCCTCCGGGAAGAGCCCGGCGGCGAGATGCACCTCGCGGGTCTGCTGGAGCGCCCTCGCCTTGCCCACCCACTGCAGCGGCGTGCCCTTGCCGAGCACCCACTGGTACTTCACCCGGTGCGCCGTTCCCTGCTTCCCGTCGCCGTCCAGGTCCACGCCCAGCTTCTTCTCGTCGGTGGGAGGAATCTCCACGTCGCGCCGGGCGATCAGCGCCTCGGTGATGGCGAGGTTGAGCGCGTAGGTGGCCACGTCGAACTTCCCCTCGGCGTCCTGCCGGAAGGGCTCGGGCAGACGGATGAGCACGTCTCCGAAGGAGCCGTTGGTGGGCCAGAAGGTGCCCGGGAAGGGGTAGTACCCGAAGGCGCGCCAGCCGGTGTAGCCGCCGTCCGGGAGGCGATCGAAGCCGTGCTCGTCGAAGTGGAACCGCACGTCCGGCACCCACCCGTCCCACTTCCCGTTGCCGTTGGCGTCCCAGGCCGCGGGCGGCTTCTCGAGCGCTCCGGGCAGCAGCAGCGAGCCGTCCTCGGCGAAGTAGTTGCTCTGGCGGACGTAGGCGAGGAGTTCCTCGTCCGGCATGGCCGCCACCGCCTGGCGGCGATCCACGAAGAGGTTCGTCCAGGGGTTGCGCAGCGCGGGGCCGGGCAGCGTGTACACCTCCTGCACGTCGCCGTCCTCGAGGTAGTTGGGACGCTGGGAGGCCTGGTGGCAGACGAAGCAGGGGTTGTGGACCCGGCCGCTCTCGCCCTGCGTCTTCGTGTAGCACTGTGGAGGAATGTACGGCGTGGGGTGGGACAGCGTGTCTCGTCGCGCCGCTACCGCATCCGGCTTTCTCGTCTCCGAGGGCCCGTTCTTCCCGGTCGGACCGGACTCCGACTCGAGGCACGAGCAGGCGGTGAAGAGAAGGCTCGACAACAACAGGGCACAGGCGCGCAACGACATACTTCGGGCTCCCGAAAAGACGACACCGCGAGGAGGTGTTACGCGTACCTCCTCGCGGCGTCAGGGATGTTACGTCAGGGTGACTTCTTCGAGGCGCGGGCTACTTGAGCGCCGGGAAGGGCCCGAAGACGCCGATCCAGCTCTCGGTGCCGGTGGCGCCGGTGTCGGTGGCCTTGTCCTCATCGGACTCGCCGTACGGGTGCTGCACGGCGGTCATCAGGTAGCCGAAGCCGTTGAGGTCCGGCACCCAGTACGGCGAGGTGGTCTCCGAGCCGTACGGGGTGGTCATGATGCGGGTGAGCTTGCCGGTGAGGGTATGGAAGGCCCAGACGGCATCGTTCTGATGCCTGCTGGTGTCCTCACCGATGATGAGGGTGTTGTACTTCGGCAGGTAGGTGACGTTGTCCGGGCTGGCGATGCCGTTGATGCTGCACGAGTTGCCCTCGTAGGGGCTGCCGGCCGGGTAGCTGGTCGGCACGCCCTGCACCAGGGGGTGGATGTTGAGCGGCGCGTACTCGGAGACGATGGTGCCGTTGGCATCGGCCCACGGGCCCACGTCCAGGGTGAAGACCGTGCCGCAGCGGTTGACCATGCTCTGGATGTGGTTGGGGCCGGCCGCGCCCACGTCGGTCATGGTGCTCGTCACGTCGCTGATGGACAGATAGACGCGGCGGGTGTCCGGATCGAAGGTGACGCCCTCCTCCTTGTTCATCTCCAGCGTCGCGCCCATGTAGGCGGCGTAGCGGGTGGTCTCGAGGCGGGAGGCGGCCTTCTCCATGCCGGCCTTCACCTGGAGGCAGTCACCGAAGATGTCCTTGTGGGTGGCCGGGCAGGCACCGCCGCCGTCCCGGGTGCCCTCGTCGAACATGTCGGCGAAGGTGAGGCGGGGGCCGTTGCTCTCCGGGTGCAGGTAGGGGCGGATGTCATCGTTGGTGGCGTGACCGAGGCTGATCCACTCGATGTCGCCGGAGAGGACCTGGTCGGTGCCGCTCGTCTGGTAGATGCGCATCGCGTAGAGCGTGCCCGCGCTCAGGTCGCCGGCGGTGTCCGCGATGAACATGAAGAAGCCCTGGCTGCTGCCATCGCTGGTGAGCAGGACGGTCTTCTGGTCGGGCAGGACGTAGGACAGCTCCATGGAGTGCCGGCCCATGGCGTAGTGCTTCGTCAGGCTGGGGGTGCCGTCCTCGGTCAGGGAGATCTCGGTGGCGAAGCCGTGGAAGTAGGGGGTGAACTTCCCCGTGAACGCGGTCCAGCTCGCGGCGTCCTCGGTGGTGATGTCCACGTTCCAGTACTTCGCGAAGGCCTTGAAGTTGCGGTAGTCGTACTTCGTGGCGGAGGCCACGGAGTCAGGCCAGTTCGCATAGGTGGCGAACTGCTTCGAGTCCGCCGGGTACTCCTCGGAGGACAGGTAGGTGTTCCACGGGGTGGTGGAGCCGGCGCAGGTGGTCCACAGTCCGTCCACGGAGGACAGGTCCACGGCCTGGGTCGAGGAGGCGGCCAGCACGCCGTTGCCGGTCTCCTGGTTGATCCGGGTGACGAACACGGAGGCGGCCGGCGACTCGAACTGGCTCACCATGAAGATGTTGGTGCCCACCTTCAGCAGCGACGCGAAGTCCTGCGAGACGGAGACCATGATCTCGCCGTTGTCATCCGTCATCGGCGTCCCGTTCGCGGTCGGGATGGTGCCGTAGCAGGAGGCGGCGTTCGCGTCGGTCAGGGCGTCGCAGGCCGTGCCGGAGGCGGACTGGCCGCCGCGCAGCAGGGTGGTGTAGCTGATCTGCCGCTCCACGCCATTGTGGTTCACCTGCCCGGCGGTGCGGACCTGGTGCTTCTCGGCGTTGCTCTTGGGGAAGCCAACGTCCGCGAAGGACAGCCAGCGGGGGTTCTCTCCCGGAGCACCCGGGTTGCCCGCATCACCCTGCGGTCCCTGGGGGCCCTGCGGTCCCTGCGCGCCTTCCTGCCCGGTGGCTCCAGCGGGGCCCTGCTGCCCCTCGCAGCCGGTCAGGGTCGTTCCCGCGAGCAACGCGCTGGCCGTGAGGCCCAGAATTCGACGTGCCATTCGATACATCCTCTTGGAAGTGGAGTCGTGCCCGTGGTTCCGGGCCGGCACATCGTGTCGCGTCTTTGTGTCGTTGATTCGAGGAGCACGTCACGTCTTCATGACGACGCGCGGGAACCCCGGTAGAGCGCCGGGTGCAGGAAGGGCATCAGCGCACATGCGAGCGGGCCCTGCCACATCTCCGCTCGGGTGTAGATTCCGTTGCTCAGGATCCCCACCGCCCCGAGATGCTTCCTGCTCTCCGTCAGCCCGGAGACCTCGTCCATCACCGGCCCCAGCTCCTCGCCGCGCAGCACCCGCTCCACGATGGCCGGCGGCAGGGGGAAGCGCACGCCCCAGGCCTGGTTCTCCCGACCTCCCACCTCCACCACCACCACGCAGTTGATGAGATTGCCGTCTCGATCGACCCCTCCCTCGAGCCCCACTCCCAGGCGGGCTCCCGGTACCGCCGCGAGCGCGGCTCGGGCCCGGTTGCGCGCCCCTGTCGCCGTCTCTTCCTCTCCGATGGGCTGGTCGGGGACTCCGCTCGGGGCCTCCACCGCCACCACCTCGCTGTTCGGGAAGGCCTTCTCGCTCACGACGCGCACCGCCGAGCTCTTCGCCGGGTTCTTCGAGCCTGCTGCGATGATGAAAGACATGGCGTACTCCCTCACCTGGGTTTGCTGGCCTCGTCAACGTCCCCTGGCCCTCTCGCCACGCTCGGCTCCTCCCCGGGCCGCCGGACACCCGCCACACCCAGAACGTTTCGTGTCCCCCCCCGTGTTCACCGGGAGTGGATGTCGGCCGCCGGGGCCGCCCTCCCTGCTCGCACGGCGGCGGATCGGGCGGGTGGCTACCAGACTGGTTGTCCCCGTCAACAATGTCTTCATGCGCTACTCCCTACCGGCGAGGATGCGGTATAGGTCGCTGCCCCCCAAGTGTGCCCCACGTGGGGCATCAACCGCGATGACGCGAGACTCCACTGACATACC
>QKJM01000123.1 GCA_003249315.1 Archangium sp. | reverse complement strand
TCCTCGAAGACGGACCGGACGGTGGTGGAGTCGGCGCTGGAGTCCGCGGGCGCCGGGCACCTGGCCTCGCGCTCCTACCGTGAGCTATCGGAGGGGCAGAAGCAACGCACCCTGCTGGCGCGGGTGCTGGCCACCGAGGCGGATCTGGTGCTGCTGGACGAGCCCACCGCCGCCATGGACGCCGTGGCCGAGCGCGAGACGATGCAGCGTCTGGCCGAGCTGGCGCGCGAGCAGCGCATCGCGGTGGTGGTGGTGAGCCATGATCTGCGCGTGGCCGCCGAGTACGCGGACCAGCTCCTCTTCCTGGATCGGGAGGCCCCGTCCGTGGTGCTGGGCGACGCGCGCTCCGTCTTCTGCCACCCGGCCTTCCGCCACCAGTACGGCGACGACTACTGCCCCATCCACCCCTCCCCTGGACATCCCCGTGGACCCGCTGCTGTCTGAGACCTCCACCTGGGCCCAGTTCTGGGACGCCTTCGAGCTGTTCCGGGATCCCCTGCTCTGCGCCCTCTTCGCCGGGTGTGCGCTCGGCTTCCTGAGCGTGTACGTGGTGCTGCGCCGCATGGTGTTCGTCAGCGCCGCGGTGACGCACTCGGCGGGCCTGGGCGTAGCGCTGGCCTTCTACGCGGAGATCCACCTGGGCATGCACGTGGAGCCCATCGTCGGCGCGGCGACCATGGCGCTGCTGGCCACGCTGCTGCTGATGATGGATCCAACGAGTCTGCGGCTCACCCGCGAGAGCGTGCTGGGCATGGCCTTCGCGCTCGCCGGAGGCGCGGCCGTGCTGGTGGGAGCTCGCATCGCCCAGGAGGCCCACGACATTCAAGGCATCCTCTTCGGCACTGCGGTGCTGGTGGATCGGCCACAGCTCCTCGCGGTGGCGACGGTGGGCTCGGCCACGCTCCTCCTGCACCTGTGGTGGTTCCGCGGCCTCACCTTCGCCAGCTTCGACCGAACGGGGGCCATGGTGCAGGGGCTGCCTGTGCGCACGCTGGACGCGGTGCTGATGATCTCCATCGGGCTGATGGTGGGAGTGTCGGCGCGGGCGATGGGGGCGCTGCCGGTGTTCGCCTTCTCCACGCTGTCGGCCATCGCCGCGCTGATGTTGGATCTGCGGCTGCCGTGGACCTTCCTCCTGGCCACGCTGGCCGGGGCCGTCTCCGGAGTGGGTGGCTACATGCTGGCCTACTTCTACGACTTCCCGGTGGGCGGCTCGCAGACGGTGCTGGCCGGGGCGCTGGTGCTGGTGGCGCTGGCGGTGCGCGGCATGAAGCAGCTCGTCACGCGCACCGCGAACTGAGCGCCTTCGTTGGACCGTGGAGCACACCTCCACGGTAGGGGTGAGCCGCGCCCGGAAGAAGGTCGAGGAGAATTGCAGCAGTCACCTTCATCGACTATACCTCGTGTGTAGGCCCTCGAGACGGAGCTACGCACGTGCTGCCTCTCAGTGACTTCATTCCCGTCATTCAGCAGGCCGTCCCCCGCTTCCATCCCCGACCGGAGCAACCGCCCTCCCCCAACCCCGCGCAGCAGGACTGTATCCGGCACACGCCGGACATTCCCCTCCAGATCGTCGCCGGACCGGGCACCGGAAAGACCACCGTGCTGGTCCTGCGCGCCATCCGCCTGGTGGTCGTCGATGGGATGCTCCCCGAGCAGATCCTCCTCACCACCTTCACCCGCAAGGCCGCGGATGAGCTCAGGACCCGACTCATAGAGTGGGGTCTGAACGTCATCGAATTCCTCCGACGGAATGGAACCCCCGAGCTCCGCGCCCACCTGTCCCACGTCGACGTGAACCGGTTCCTCACCGGCACCCTCGACAGCGTCTGCGAGGACGCGCTGCGCTCGCACCGGGCCGCGACCGACTCCGCCCCCTCCCTGCTGGAGGGCTTCGCGGCGGACACGCTCCTGCTGCGCCGTGGACTGAACACGAGCGTCTACAGCAACGGCACCCTGGATGACGCCGTCGGAAGCTACCTCTCCCGCTTCACCTTCGATGGCCGGCCCCCCTCGAATGCCGCGGCGCTCGTCAAGGTGGCCCGGCCGCTCTTCGACCGGTTCAGCCATGACGAGATCGATCTCGAGGCCTTCCGGACGCTCGCCCCCTCCCAGGTACGAACCCTGCTCGCGCGCGGCTACGAGGAGTACCGCGAACACCTGACCAGCACCAACCGCCTCGACTTCGCCCTGCTCGAGAAGACGTTCCACGAGCGCCTCGCCGCGGGCCGCCTCTCCCGCTTCACCGAGACCCTGCGCGCCGTCCTCGTCGATGAGTACCAGGACACCAACCTCCTGCAGGAGAGCATCTACTTCGAGCTCTGTCGGCGCTCCGAAGCGTCCCTCACCGTCGTCGGCGACGACGACCAGTCGCTCTACCGCTTCCGCGGAGCAACCGTCGAGCTGTTCCGAGACTTCTCCAGCCGGCTCGGCGCCTCCCTGCCGGGCGCGAGCGCGAAGCGACTGGATCTCGTCACCAACTATCGCTCGACGCCGGAGATCGTCGCCTGCTTCAACGACTTCATCCAGAACGATCCCGACTTCGCGCCCGCGCGCGTCCAGCCGCCCAAGCCGCTCATCGTCGCGCAGCGGCCCTCGATGAACGTGCCGGTGCTCGGCATGTTCCGCCCGGATGTGAGCGCACTCGCGAGGGATCTCACCTCATTCCTGTGGGATGTATTCCGAGGCCCGGGTCGGGTCGTGCGGGGAAGCACACCGGGCACCCAGGAGACGATCCGGGCGGATCCTCAGGGAGGCGACTTCGGTGACGCCGTCCTCCTCGCCCACTCCGTCAACGAGTTCACCCACTCCTTCATGGGGCAGTCTCCACGTCCCCGCCTTCCCCACCTCCTGCGGACCGAGCTGGAGAGCCGTGGCGCCCTGGTGTTCAACCCGCGCGGGCAGGCCCTGAGGGATCTCGTCGACATCCAGCGGCTCCTCGGCGCCATGCTCGAGTGCCTGGATCCACGAGGATACCTGCAGGACGGGATGCTGCTGAGGAAGGATGCCACCCAGCACCTCGACGCATTCCGCGCCGCGTACCAGCGCTTCGCCAGCACCCGCCCTCCCCCGGGGGGACTCTCCGATTTCGTCGATGCCTGGGGCCAGAGGCGAAACCAGACGAGCGTGAGCTGGCCCTCGGAGTGGCCGGTGCTGGAGCTGTGCTTCAAGCTGCTCGTCTGGTTTCCCAGGCTGCGGGAGGATCCCGAGGGACAGGTCCACCTCGAAGCGGTGGCCCGTGCCATCTCGCAATCCGCCACGTTCTCGCCCTATGACGCGCGAGTGCTGTACGGCCAGACCCACCATGATGCGCGGAGTGTCGAGAGCGCCATCCGTGACATCTTCGCCCCCCTCGCCGAGGGACAGGTGGACGTCGATGAGGAGATCATGCCTCACGTCCCGAGGGATCGCTTCGCCCTCATGACCATCCACCAGGCCAAGGGGCTCGAGTTCCCGCTGGTCATCGTCGACGTCTCCTCGGACTTCTCCCGCAACCATCCCCAGCAGCGCTTCCGCCGTTTCCCCGAGGCACCGAGCAACGTCGCGAGGATGGAGGACGATCTCTCGAGCGTCTGCCCCATCGGACTGCTCAGACAGAGACGCACCGGGGTACAGCGAAGCTTCGAGGATCTCATCCGGCTCCACTACGTGGCCTACAGCCGCCCGCGCTCCGTGCTGATGCTGGTGGGGCTCGACAAGTGCCTTCAGTACAGCACCCCCATCCGGCACGTGGCGACGTTCTGGAGGAGCGACGCCTCCTGGGCCTGGAGGACACCACATACGGGAGCGCGTCCCCCCGCGAGGGTGAACAACATTCCCCTGGAGCTGATCTGATGCTGGAGAAGCGCCGCGTCCCGGAGCTCGTCCCCCGGTACTCGCTCACTGGAGATCTGCTGTCCTTCCTCCGGTGCGCGCTGCAATACCGCTACCAGAGCGGCAGCGCGCTACCTCCCTCCCGCCCGGTGCAGATCTGGTTCGGCGAGTTCATCCACGGGGTGATGGAGACCGCCTACCGGATGTGGCTGGACGGCACGCGGACCTTCCCCTGGCCATGCACGCCCACCCGGCCTCCACTGCCCTCTCCCGCGGGAAGGCCTCTTCATGACATCGGCGTCATCGGTGATCTCGTCGAGGCCTCGCTCAGGGCAGCCGGAAGAAATCCTCGCAGCCGCACCCTGCGGGAGTCGGCCTACCGCCGCGCGGAGCGGGCGATCAACCAGGTGGGACCACACCTCTTTCCACTGATCCACGCCGCGGAGGAGAAGGTCATCGGCACCCGAGAGCTCCAGATGGTATCGGGCGCCACCTCTCGCGCGCGTATGTACGAGCTGCACGGCGTCATGGACGTGCTCTCCTCGGTGTCCGTGGTCTCCGCCTCCAGGAACATCATCTGCGAGGCCGTCCGCCGGGCCTGCC
>QKJM01000181.1 GCA_003249315.1 Archangium sp. | reverse complement strand
CCGAGGCCTCGCGCCAGTTCCCCGAGTTGGAGAGCCGGCGCGAGCAGCTCCTGGAGCAGGCGAAGCGGCTGGCCAACGTGCCCGCCTCGGGACAGAAGATCCGCATCCATGGGGATCTGCACCTGGGCCAGGTGCTGCGGGCCGAGGGCTCCTGGCTGATCTTCGACTTCGAGGGCGAGCCGGGGAGGAGCTTCGCGGCGCGGAGGGAGAAGTACTCGCCGCTGAGGGACGTGGCGGGGATGCTGCGCTCGTTCGACTACGCGGAGGCGACGGTGCAGTTCGAGGGTCAGCCCGCGGGGGAGCGGGTGGCCCCGGCGCGCAAGGCCTTCCTGGAGGGCTACCGCTCGGCGACCCGGGGGATGCCCTTCCTCCCCGTGGAGGACGAGGCCTTCGGCAGGATGCTGGACGCCTTCGAGCTGGAGAAGATGCTCTACGAAGTGCGCTATGAGGTGCAGAACCGGCCGGACTGGGTGCGCATCCCCGTCCAGGCCCTTCTGAGGATGGAGGTTCCCGCGTGAGGAAGCCGATGGAGCGGCAGCAGGTGGACGCCGAGCTGCAACAGGTGGTGGAGCTGCGGCATCCGGAGCCTCACCGCGTGCTGGGCATCCACCAGGACGGGGACGCAGTGGTGATCCGGACCTGGCGACCGGACGCGAAGCGCCTCCACGTGCTGCCCGAGTTCGGTGGACGCGTCCCCATGGAGCACCGGCTGGGCGGCATCTTCGAGGCCCGCCTCAACGGGCGCTCGGAGACGTTCAACTACCTGCTGGAGGTGGAGTACCCCGGCAACCAGAGCTTCACGTTGAGGGATCCGTACAGCTTCCTGCCCACGCTGGGGGAGATGGATCTCTACTTCGTGGGCGAGGGCCGGCACGAGCAGATGTGGCACAGGATGGGCGCGCACCCCATGCACCACGGGGGCATCGGCGGGGTGTCCTTCTCGGTGTGGGCCCCCACGGCCACGAGCGTATCGGTGGTGGGGGACTTCAATAGCTGGGACGGTCGTCTGCATGCCATGCGGCGCATGGGCGCCTCGGGCATCTGGGAGATCTTCATCCCCGAGGTGAACGAGGGCACCCGCTACAAGTTCGAGATCCGCCCCGGCCACGGAGGCCCTCCCCTCCTGAAGTCGGATCCGTTCGCCTTCCGCACCGAGGTGCCGCCGGCGACGGCCTCGGTGGTGCATGATCTGCGGCACTTCCGGTGGGAGGACGAGCAGTGGATGACGGGGCGGGCGGCGAAGCAGCCGGATCACCAGCCCTGGAGCGTGTACGAGGTCCACCTGGGCTCGTGGCGGAGGGTACCGGAGGACGGAGATCGTCCCCTCTCCTACCGGGAGCTGGCGCACTCGCTGGCGGACTACGTCAAGCGCATGGGCTTCACCCACGTGGAGCTGATGCCGGTCTCGGAGCACCCCTTCGGCGGCTCCTGGGGCTACCAGGTGGGCAACTACTACGCGCCCACCGCGCGCTTCGGCCACCCGGATGACTTCCGGTACCTGGTGAACCACCTGCACCAGGAGGGCATCGGCGTGCTGCTGGACTGGGTGCCGGGGCACTTCCCCACGGACGCGCACGCGCTGGGGCGCTTCGACGGCACGGCGCTGTACGAGCACGCGGATCCGCGTCAGGGCACGCAGCCGGACTGGGGCACCTACGTCTTCAACTTCGGCCGCAACGAGGTGCGCAACTTCCTGATCGCGAACGCCCTCTTCTGGCTGGAGGAGTACCACATCGACGGCCTGCGGGTGGACGCGGTGGCCTCGATGCTCTACCTGGACTACAGCCGGCAGCCGGGAGAGTGGGTGCCCAACCGCTGGGGAGGCCGGGAGAACGAGGAGGCCATCCACTTCCTGCGCGAGCTCAACGACACCGTGCGCCGCAAGCAACCGGGCGCGGTGATGATCGCCGAGGAGTCCACGGCGTGGCCCAAGGTGAGCCAGCCCACCTCGGAGGGCGGCCTGGGCTTCCACTTCAAGTGGAACATGGGGTGGATGCACGACACGCTGCTCTACTTCTCGAAGGATCCCATCTACCGGAAGTACCACCACAACCAGCTCACCTTCGGGCTGCTGTACGCCTTCAGCGAGCACTTCATGCTGCCGCTGAGCCATGACGAGGTGGTGCATGGCAAGGGCTCGCTGTACGGGAAGATGCCGGGGGACGAGTGGCAGAAGCGGGCGAACCTGCGCGCGCTGCTGGCGTGGATGTGGGCGCACCCGGGCAAGAAGCTGCTCTTCATGGGCGGCGAGTTCGGCCAGACGTCGGAGTGGAACAACGATCGGAGCCTGGACTGGCACCTGCTGCAGTCCCCGGGGCACGCGGGCCTCCAGGCGATGATGGCGGATGTCAATCGGCTTTACCGGAACCACACGGCGCTCTACGACGCGGACGGCGAGCCGCTGGGCTTCCAGTGGCTGCAGCCGGACTCGTCGGCGACGAACGTGCTGGCCTTCGTGAGGAGGGCACGGCAGCCGGGAGGACACGTGGTGTGCGTGGCCAACCTCTCGCCGGAGGTGCGCCAGGGCTACCGGGTGGGCTTCCCTCGGCACGGAAGCTACGTGGAGGTGCTCAACACGGACGCGCAGGACTACGGCGGCTCGGGCGTGGGGAACATGGGGCGCATCCACACCGAGTCCTTCCCCTGGGACGGACAGGAGGCCTCGGCCATGCTGACGCTGCCGCCGCTGTCCGTGTTGTGGTTCACCCCGGGGTGAGAGGGGCCCGGTAGGACATGGGGTCGAGGGGGCACGGCAAACCCTCACCCCGACCCTCTCCCAGAGGGAGAGGGCCCAACTTGGTTGGATCCGTGTAGGTCCCCTCTCCCTCTGGGAGAGGGCTAGGGTGAGGGATTTCTCTCTGGCTCCACCCCGCCCCGGCGCAGCCGCTCGATGTACTCCGCGGGCAGCCTGGCGCTCTCCGCCCCGCGCACCAGCGCCTCCACGAAGCGCGTGCTGATCGGCCCCTCGGAGGACGCGCGCTTCGGCGAGGTGGTGAACGCCGTGGCCCTCAACTCCAGACCCTCCACCCGGACGCGCACCAACCTCTCCACGCACATCCCCGTCACCGCCCCCTCCTTGTGCTGGATGATGGGCCAGTCCTGCCCGCCAATCTCGAACAGCCTCCCGAAGACGCTCTGGCCCGGCGCATCCCTCAACCCGGCCACCCGCCCTCCCCACCAGCGCGAGGGGAAGTCGTACACCAGGTCCACATCCAGCGCCTCGGCCAGCTTGCCCTCCGGTAGTTCGAAGAACTCATAGCCGTGCTGCGCCCGCCACTCCTCGAAAGCAGCCCGGTCCAGGATGGTCGAGTAGGCGAAGTAGAACTTGGAGGCAGCGGTATCCGCCTGGCTTCTCGCCTTCATCACCTGATCATAGTGCGAGTCCATGCGGGGTTCCTTTCCTCAATGGGAGGACGAGTCCTCCCGCAGCGTACCCAGAATGGCGCCCACGTCCAGGCGTGCTGTCTTGATGAACAAGCGGAGCGCCCGCTCCACGTGCTCGGCCAGGGTGAGCATCTTCTCCAACCGCCCGAGCTGCTCGCGGGGCACACCCCCGTTCGCGCCAGCCATGCGACGGGCCTCGGACAGATCCGCGCGGACTCGCTCGATGAAGCCCGCCTCGCGCTCCTCGATCACATGCGACACCATCCGGATGAGATCCGTCTCCGCCGCGTAGCGCCAGGCGCTGTCCTGGGGATGCCGCACCCGGCGCACCACGCCCCAGCGCTCCAGATCGCGCAGCAGCATGGACACCCCACCCTTCGAGAGCTCCAGCTCGCGCTCCAGCTCTCCAGCGGTGAGGAGCGCACCTCGCAGGTACAGCAGGGCCCAGACACGCCCCTGGTTGCGCTTGAAGCCCCAGAACTCGATCACATTGCCCACCGCGTCGGTGGCGATGGCCTCCCAGGGAGCAAGCCGGCCACTCCTCGAGCCCTCGGCCCGGACCACCTCGAGCCCCCCTGTCCACAGGTAGCCCTTCATGCAGCGCGGCTCCGGGCCTGCTCGGCGATGCCGAAGGACAGCTTGTGCGCCCAGCTCACCAGCTCGGCACCCGTGCCCTTGCTCGCGTACGGCCCGAGCGCATCCAGCGCGGCCTCGATCTCCGTGTTCATCCGCTGCATGGCCAGCTCCACCGCGTCCGTGGCCTCGATCGCCAGGCCGATGGCGCGCGTGCGCTCGGGGTTGATCGTGGTGAAGGCCCAGGCCTCGCTGAGCTTGCGGCGCAGGGAGGCGTCACGCCCCACCGCCAGCAGGATGGGCAGCGACGGCGTCCCCGAGAGCACGTCCGCGTACCGCGGCTTGCCCGGATCCGTTCCGAGCACGTCCCGGATGTCGTCGGCGATCTGGAAGGCCACCCCGAGGTGGCGCCCGAAGCGATCGAAGCGCCTGGCGGCCTCGGGCTCCTCGGCGAGCGTG
>QKJM01000146.1 GCA_003249315.1 Archangium sp. | reverse complement strand
GATGCCCGCGGTGCCGTTGAAGTTGAAGAAGCACCCGGCGCGGTTGCGAGCGGTGTGCTCGATGATGAAGTGGCCGTCGAGGAAGATGCTCTGGGCCTGGGTGAGGATGGAGAACTCGCGGTTGAGGTGGCCCCAGCGCACCTGCACCATGCCCACCTTCGCGTCGGCGAAGAAGGGCACCGTACGCTTGAGGAAGTCCGGGCCGGGCACGAAGTCCGCGTCGAACACCGCCACGTACTCGCCCTTGGCCGTCCTCAGGCCGTTCTCCAGCGCGCCAGCCTTGAAGCCCTGCCGGTTCTCCCGGTGGATGTAGACGATGTCGTGGCCCTGCTCCCGGTGGCGCTCCACGCACGCCCGGGCGATTCCACACGTCTCGTCCGTCGAGTCGTCCAGCACCTGGATTTCCAGCAGCTCGCGCGGGTAGTCGATGCGACACACCGCCTCCACCAGCCGCTCCACCACGTACATCTCATTGAAGATGGGAAGCTGGATGGTGACTCGCGGCAGCTCCGCCAGCACCCCCTTCGGCGTGGGGAGCTTGAACTTGTGGCGGTAGTACAGATAGGCCATCCGGTAGCGGTGCGATCCATAGACCGCCAGCACACAGAGGACGCTAAAGTACACGCCCAGGAAGATGATCTCGACGGTGGTCATCTGGCCCTAGCCTCTACCGCGGGGGGGTACCCGCGATCCTTGACTGCCCGGCGGCATGGAAAACCGGCCCCTCGCCACCCGCCGCACCCGGGTCAGCGGGCCCTCCCACCTCGTATCTGCCCGGAATAACAAGGGTTTGTCCTCTCCAGGCATCAACGAGCGCCGGACAATAGGGATGCGTCAAGTCTCTGTCAAATAGTTACCTAGGGCATGGAGGGCGGCCCACCATCCCCATGTGGGACGACAAACCCTACGGCCTCGAGCCGTCCGGCTGCGCCTGTCCTGCGCCGCCCACGGCGGAGTCGTCCTCCCCCAGCTCGGCCTGGAGCATCAGGGCCCACTGAGCACGGAGCAGCTCCCGCTCCGCTTCGTCGAGCCTGGACCACGACTCCTGGAGCGTCGCCCACTCCGCCGGCATCCGCGCGAGCTGCTCCCTCTCCTCGGCGGACAGTTGTGGGTAGGCCTCGACGAGCGCCTCGCCCACCTCCTCCTCACACAGTCGCTGCTCCTCGGGGGTTCCCCCCGCCACCTCGAACAGCACGAAGCAGACGTAGTTGGAGTAGGCGGCGACGACCTTTCCGCTCGGTTTCCCCCCTTCCGCGGCGAACGCGCCGAAGCCCAGGAGCACCACCAGGACAACCACGAGCCGCGGGAAAACAGATGGGGTCTTCATGCGATGTCCCTTCTCTCGACGGGCAGCCCTTGGTGACTCCCGGACAAAAGATGAGCCCTTCCGTCCCAGCCGGAAGTCTGTTCCCCGCGAGGGCTCGAACGTCCCATCCCAGGGGAGGAGGGAGAGCACGACTTGACAAGAGGACACCTCACGCGCAACTTGCCTCACCGTGAACTTCGTCATCGCCACTACGACCACGAGCACCACCGCCACTCGCATCGGCGGGAGTGGACTCGTGCGCGTGTAGTGAGCTGACGAACGCACGGCCCCATGCCCCGCCCTCACCGGCCGGGGCGTCCGTGCGACCGCTCAGTGCTCCGACCGGAAGGCGTCTCCCTTCATCCTTCGGAGTCACTGAAATGCTCGACGAACACGATCACCGCTCGATTGGCCAGCGTCTGGACCTCTTCCACATGCAGGAGGAGGCGCCCGGGATGGTCTTCTGGCACCCCCGCGGCTTCCTCGTCTACCGGCTCATCGAGAGCCGCCTGCGCGCGCAGATGCAGCGCGAGGGCTTCAGCGAGGTGAGGACGCCGCAAATCCTCGCCCAGCCCCTCTGGGAGCGCAGCGGCCACTGGGAGAACTTCCGCGAGAACATGTTCCTGCTGGAGGACGGCGAGCGGCACCTGGCGGTGAAGGCGGTGAACTGCCCCGGCCACATCCAACTCGTGCTGCGCAGCGCCCCGAGCTACCGCGATCTGCCCCTGCGGCTGGGCGAGTTCGGGCTGGTGCATCGCAACGAACCGAGCGGTTCGCTCCACGGCCTCTTCCGGCTGCGCCAGTTCACGCAGGACGACGGCCATGTCTTCTGCGACGAGGGCCAGATGCTGCCGGAGGTCATCCGCTTCTGCCGCTCGCTGTTCGCCTTCTACGCGGACTTCGGCTTCCACGACGTACAGGTGGCCTTCTCCAGCCGCCCCGCCCAGCGCGCCGGCAGCGACGCGCTGTGGGATCGGGCCGAGGCCCTGCTCCTCGATGCCGCGAAGCAGGCGGGGCTGGAGTGCGTCATGCAGCCTGGCCAGGGCGCCTTCTACGGCCCCAAGCTGGAGTTCGTGCTGAAGGACCGGCTCGGCCGCCAGTGGCAATGCGGGACGATCCAGCTCGATCTCGTGCTGCCCGAGCGGTTCGACATCCGCTATGTGGATGCATCGGGAGGAAAGTGCCGGCCGATGATGCTCCACCGAGCCCTGCTCGGGAGCCTGGAGCGCTTCCTCGGCATC
The DNA here is from genome assembly GCA_003249315.1 of Archangium sp. Lineage (GTDB taxonomy): Bacteria > Myxococcota > Myxococcia > Myxococcales > Myxococcaceae > QKJM01. The sequence continues at coordinate 1,870 of QKJM01000146.1, read as the reverse complement.
CTGCTCGAACACCATGAGGGCGCGCTGCCGGCCTGGCTCGCGCCGGATCAGGTACTCGTCGCACCGGTGGGGGACGCGGCTGCCAGCTACGCCGAGCGCTTCGCCGCGAAGCTGCGCGAGGAGGGTTGTCGCGCGAGCGTGGATGCCCGGGGTGAGTCGCTCTCGCGGAAGATCGTCGACGCGCACCAGGCCGGCGTGCCGTGGCTGGTGGTGGTGGGCAACCGCGAGATGGAGAGCCACGCCGTGCGACTGCGACGGCGTAATGGAGAACAGCGAGACCTGCCGTGGGACGAGGCGATAGCCGCACTCATCGCCGAGTGCCGGCCCTCGGGCAGCGCGTAGGTTGAGCGAGGCGGTATCCGCGCCTCGGAGCGCACCGACGAACAGCAGGGCTCGACGGATGGGGCTTCCGGGTGAAGCGAAGCCCCATCCCTACCTGCCCTGCGCCGCCGTCACGTCGTTCAGGTAGTTGAGCGCCATCTTCAACTGGTGGTCCGCCAGCTTCGCCGTCACGTCCCAGTCCCGCAGGTTCTCCGGCAACGCCTTCGGCATCCGTGCCCCCTCGGGTTCCACCACCACCGGCTCCGCCTTGAAGTGCCCCGCCAGATCCTTCTCCCGAGGAACGCTTCCCGCCCCCTTCCCTCCCGGAGTCTCCGGCACCAGGTAGTCCGGGGTGATGCCCCGCTCCTGGATGCTCCGCCCCTTGGGCGTGTAGTAGCGGGCAATCGTCAGCTTCAGCCCCGAGCCATCCTCCAGCTCGATCACCGTCTGCACGCTGCCCTTCCCGTAGGTCTGCGTCCCCAGGATGACCGCGCGCCCGTGGTCCTGCAGCGCCCCCGAGACGATCTCCGAGGCTGACGCACTCCCCCCGTTCACCAGCACCACCAGCGGCAGGTCCGCCTCCGTGTCCCGATCCCTGCTCCGCTCCTCCATGCCGCCGGAGCCATTACGCCCTCGCGTCGTGACGATCGTCAGGTTCCCCGGGAGGAACACATCGCTCACCGCCACCGCCTGGTTGAGCAGCCCACCCGGGTTGTTGCGCAGATCCAACACCACCCCGCGCAACGGCCTGCCCCCGTTCTGCTCCCGTAGCCGCGCCAGCTCCTTGCGCAGGTACACGTCCGTGCGGTCCTGGAAGTTCTTCACCTTCAGGTGGGCGATTCCACCGTACAACGCCCCCTGCACCGAGATGATGCGGATGTGGTCGCGGATGATGACCAGCTCGCGTGGCGCGTTGAAGCCCTCGCGCATGATGGTCAGCAGCACCCGCCGGCCCGCCGGCCCTCGCATCCGCTGCAGCACGTCGCCCAGGTCCATCCCCAGCGTGCTCTCGCCGTCGATGCCCAGAATCTCGTCCCCTGCCCGGATGCCCGCCCGCGCCGCCGGAGTATCGTCGATGGGGGCCACCACGACGATGCGCTCCCCCTTGCGCGCCACCTCGATGCCCAACCCTCCGAACTCACCGGAGGTGTCGATCTGCATCTCCTTGAGGACCTCCGGCGGCATGAAGACGGTGTGCGGGTCCAACGTCGCCAGCATGCCCTTGATGGCGCCGTGCATCAGCTTCCGACCCTCCACCGGCTCCACGTAGTTGTTCTCCACGTAGGAGAGCACCCGGGCGAACAGCTCGAGCTGCTCGTAGGTGGTGGTGGAGGAGGGCGTCCGCTCGTCGGCCCGCGCCACGGGGGCCAGGAACAGAAGGCCGGCGGCGAGCGCCGCGCGCCAGGAGTGCAGGGAGCGCATCGGTCCGAGAGTCCTTTCCCCGGAGGGAAGCACCGAGTCTAGCACCCGCCTCGGCTCCCGGCGCCCCTACAGCCCGGCAGCGTCCGCGAACTGCAGCAGTTCCGACATCAGCTCGTCCGGCCGCTCT
>QKJM01001031.1 GCA_003249315.1 Archangium sp. | reverse complement strand
TTCCGTTCTTCCTGTGCGCGATCGCCCGTTCACCGGAGGGTTGGCACCAGGCTTCGGGGCGGGCACACTGCGCCGGCCTGAACGCAAGAGCAGGGGGAGGGGAGCGCAAGGATGCGGCTGCTGCACACATCGGACTGGCACCTGGGGCACGCGTTGTACGACACCTCGCGCGAGGCCGAGCACGCGGCCTTCCTCGGGTGGTTGTTGGAGACGCTGGAGGCGCAGAAGGTGGATGCGCTGCTGGTGGCCGGCGACATCTTCGATACCGCCAACCCCAGCGCCGAGGCCCAGGCCTCCTGGTTCCGCTTCATCGCCGATGCGCGCCAGCGTCGCCCGAAGCTGGACATCGTCGTCATCGGCGGCAACCACGACTCGGCGGCGCGGCTGGATGCGCCGGATCCGCTCTTCAAGGCCCTCGAGGTCCGGGTGGTGGGCGGCATGCCGCGGGCACGTGGTGAGGCGGTGCTGGAGCGCCTGCTGGTGCCGCTGCGCGACGCGAAGGGCGAGGTAGCGGCGTGGGTGGCGGCGGTGCCCTACCTGCGGCCCTCGGACCTGCCGTCCGTGCCCGAGGAGGCGGGAGACAGGCTCGTCGAGGGAGTGCGCGCGGTGTACGCGGAGGTGTTGGAGGGCGCGAGGGCGAAGCGGCGACCGGGCCAGGCGCTGGTGTCCATGGGGCACTGCTACATGGTGGGCACCGAGCTGTCCGAGCTCAGCGAGCGGAGGATTCTCGGAGGCAACCAGCACGCGCTGCCGGTGGACCTCTTCCCCGAGGACGTGGCGTACGTGGCGCTCGGCCACCTGCACAAGGCGCAGCGGGTGGGGGGCCGCGAGGGCGTGCGCTACAGCGGCTCTCCCATTCCCCTCTCCCTGTCCGAGGCCCACTACGCCCATCAGGTGCTGCTGGTGGAGCTGGAGGGCGAACAGCTCGGCTCGGTGAGGCCGCTGCACGTGCCTCGCACGGTGGACATGCTGCGAGTGCCCTCGCGGGACGCGGCCACGTTGGATGACGTGGTGCAGGCGCTGGAGGCCCTGCCCGAGCTGGAGCCCGAGTCACCGGACTGGCGGCGGCCCTACCTGGAGGTACGCGTGGCCCTGCCTCGCCCCGAGCCCGCGCTGCGCCGCAAGGTGGAGGCCGCATTGGAGGGCAAGGCCGCCCGGCTGGTGAAGCTCACCCCGGCCTATACCGGTACTGGCGATGCGCTCGCGGACGCGCGGCCGGGGCTCTCTCTCAAGGAGCGCACTCCCGAGGACGTCTTCCGCGCCCGTTATGCCCGCAACTACACCGAGCCTCCCGAGCCGGCGCTGCTCGAGGCCTTCCACTCGCTCCTCACCCAGGTGCAGGAGGACGCGTCGTGAAGATTCTCGCCATTCGTGGGAGCAACCTGACGAGCTTCGCGGGCGACTTCGTCCTGGAGCTGGACGAGCCGCCGCTGGACAGGCTGGGGCTGTTCGCCATCACGGGCGCCACTGGAGCTGGGAAGAGCACGCTGCTGGATGCCATGTGCCTGGCCCTCTTCGACCGCGTACCTCGCATGGAGGAGCATCGAGGTGTGCTCGTGGGCCGGGAGGAGGAGGAGGACAAGCTCCGCATCAGGTCCGATGACGTCCGGGGTCTCCTGCGGCGTGGTGCGGGCGAAGGCTTCGCCGAAGTGGATTTCGTGGGACGCGATGGTCGGCGCTACCGCGCGCGCTGGTCCGTGCGGCGTGCGAACCGGAAGCCCGATGGCAGGTTCCAGGATCAGGAGATGAGCCTGACGGACCTGGCGACCGGGCAGACCTTCGGGAGCAAGCGCACGGAGGTGCGAGCCGCCATCATCGAGAAGCTGGGCCTGTCCTTCGACCAGTTCCGCCGCTCGGCGCTGCTGGCCCAGGGCGAGTTCTCCGCCTTCCTGCGTGCCAATGACGAGCAGCGCGCGGATTTGCTGGAGCGGATGACGGGGACGGAGGTGTACAGCCGGCTCTCCGTGGCTGCGCACCAGCGTCTCAAGCAGGAGCAGGAGGAGTTGTCGAAGCTGGAGCAGGGCGTGGCGGCCATTCCGAGGCTGAAGGACGAGGAGCGCGAGACTCTGGAGGAGGAGCGGGCGAAGGAGGAGGCGGCGTTGGTGGAGTCGCTGGCGGTGCTGGAGCGGGCCGAGCAGGCGGCGAAGTGGTACGCGGACCGCGCGCGGCTGGCCGCACAGGAAGCCGAGGCGGAGCAGGCGCGGACGCGGGCGGCGGAGGCGCTGGAGGCTGCGGCTCCTCGGGAGGCCGAGCTGGCGCGGGTGCGCGCGGCGGAGGAGCTGCGGGCTCCGGTGTCGCGCGCGGACGAGGCTCTGCGGGTGCTGAAGGCGGAGGAGTCGACCCTGGCGGCGCGGCGCACGGAGGCGGAGCGGGCACGGGTCGTGGCCCTGGAGCGCGAGGAGGCGCGGGCGCGCGCGGAGGCACAGAGGACCGAGGCACAGCAGGCGGAGGCCAATGCGCGTCCGGCGCTGGATGAGGCGGTGCGGCTGGACGCCGCGCTGAAGCGGGCGGGGGGCGATGCGGCGGAAGCCGCGCGGAAGCGGGATGGGGCGCGGGAGGACGAGCGGCTGGCGCGCGAGGCGGTGGAGACGGTGGTCCGGGAGGAGTCCTCGGCACGCGCGGAAGTCGAGGTGGAGAAGAACTGGCTCGGCGAGCACGGGCACCTGGAGGCGCTGGCCCGCGAATGGTCTCGGTGGAACGCGGAGCTCACCCGCTACGGCCGGGCCGCCCAGGAGGAGGCGAGTGCCCACGAGTTGCTTGCGCGCTTGCGGGTACGGGCGGAGTCGCTGGGCGCGGAGGCCGAGCGTTGGAGGGAGGAGCAGCGCAAGGCGGGCGAGGCCGTGGAGGAAGCGGAGGCCGCGCTGGCCAAAGCCGAGGCCACACAGAGCGAGAATGCGAGCGCGGAGCGGCGTGTCCGGCGTGAGTCGCTGCTGTCCCGGAAGGACGTGCTCGAGTCCCTGGTGGACGCACGCTCGGGAGCGAGCGAGGCGACCCATGACGAGCGGAAGGCCGCCGAGGAGGTCGCCAGTGCGCGGGCGGAGGAGGCGTCCTCGAAGGCAGAGGCCGAGGCCGCGAAGGTGCTTCTTATCGAGAAGGAGGCCGCGCTGAGGGAGGCGCAGCGGGCGCTCGAGAGCGCACGGTCGGTGCAGGGTCTTTCCTCGCGCCGGGCCGAGCTGCGAGAGGGCGAGCCCTGCCCGCTGTGCGGAGCCAAGGAGCACCCCTATGGTCGTGACCAGGCGGCGCTGGAAGGGCTCGTCGTGGAGGCCCAGGAGCGGGTGCGGACGCTGGATGCGGAGCGGACGAATGCGAACCGGGCGGAGGTCTCGGCCAGCGAGCGGGCCGAGAGCGCTGGCCTCCGGGCGACTCAGGCGGAGTCGCGGCGCGAGGAGGAGGCGAAGCGGCGGGCCTCGTTCCTCGCGGAATGGGCAGCCGGCCGGGAGAAGCTCGAGGGCGAGCGGACCCCGGAGGAGGCGGAGTCCCCTACCGCCGGAGCGTGGCTGGAGGCGGAGCTCGTGGAGGCGAAGAAGCAGCTCTCCAAGCTGAGTGCCGAGGAGGAGGAGGCCGACAAGCAGGCGCGCGTGGAGAAGGCGGCGCGGGTCGAGCTGGCGCGTGCGCGGGAGAAGCGGGAGGCCATGGAGAAGGCCCTGCGTCAGGCGGAGGAGTCGCTGCGAGAGAACGCCGAGAAGCGCGGTGGCGCCGAGCGTGACATGGCCCGGTCCGCAGCCGATCTCCAGGAAGTGCTCGCCGCGCTGGCAACCCCCTTTACTGGCTGGCCCGACTGGGAGGCCTCGCTGGCCTCGGAGCCGGCGGACTTCCGCGCGCGTTGCGAGACGCAGAAGAAGGCCTGGGAGACGCATGAGCAGGCCCTGCGGAAGGCCGAGGCGCGCGTGGCCCAGGCACAGGGGAAGCGGGCTCCCGAAGAGGCTCGGGCGGACATGCTGCGTACCCAGCTCGAGGAGCATGAGCAGGAGCTGGCCCGTGTGGAGGAGGCGCTGAAGCAGACGCGTGACGCCCGTGCGGCCTTGCTCGGCGGTCGCCCCACGGCGGAGGTGCGCGCCGCGCTGGAGAAGGCACTGAAGGAGACGTCCCAGCTCTTCGAGTCCGCTCGCACCGAGGCCGAAAAGGCCAGTCAGGGTGCGGCCGTTGCCTCGGAGCGTGTCGAGGCGGCGGTACAGGCCGAGCAGGTCGCGCGCAAGGCTCGGGTCGAGGCCGAGGAAGCACTCGCGTCGCTGCTGGAAGCTCGGGAATTCTCCCTGGAGGCCGCGAGGACGCTGCTCGCGCGGGGGGCCGCGTGGTGCGAGGCCGAGGAGCGGGCGTTGGCGGAGCTCCGCAAGGCGCACGAGAATGCCCTCACGGTGCTACGGGAGCCCGCCATCGCCGAGTCGGACGCCGTGGCCCGGTGCGACGAGGCGCGCAAGGACACCGAGGAGCGGCGGCAGTTCGTCGCCAACCTCAAGGCCCGACTGGCGCAGGACGACGACGCCCGCCAGCGCCATGGCGAGCAGGCCCGTCTCCTGGAGGAGAAGCAGCGCGCCAGCGGTGTGTGGCGCACGCTCGGCGAGCTCATCGGCTCGCACGACGGGAAGAAGTTCAAGGTGTTCGCCCAGAGCCTCACCTTGGACGCCCTCCTGCACTACGCCAACGCTCACCTGGAGGAGCTGGCCCCGCGCTACCGCCTCATGCGCGTGCCCCGGTACGACCTGGACCTGCAAATCATCGACCGGGACATGGGCGACGAGGTGCGCGGTGTCACCAGCCTCTCGGGCGGAGAGAGCTTCCTGGTGTCCCTGGCGCTCGCGCTGGGGCTGGCCTCGCTCTCCTCGGAGACGACCCAGGTGGAGACCCTCTTCATCGACGAGGGCTTCGGCACGTTGGACCCGGAAACGCTGGAGGTGGCGCTGGCCACGCTGGATGCGCTGCAGGCCACGGGGCGGCAGGTGGGCATCATCTCCCACGTGTCCGGGCTCGCCGAGCGCATCGGTGTCCAGGTGCGCGTGGTGAAGCAGGGGGCGGGACGGAGCCGGCTGATGATCACCGGGGACATGGGGTTCCTCGAGGACCTGGGCCGCGACGGGGGGAAGACGGTATCGGTGGCGTGAGCCCTCACCCCAGGGCGCGCACCACCGCCGCCACCGCCAGCGGAGTGGCCACCCGCTCGTCGTACAGCGGCGTCAGCACCCGCGCGAACTGAGCCGCCGTGCTGAAGCGATGGGAGGGGTTGGGGGAGAGGGCCCGTTCCACCACCTGGGCCAGCTTCTCCGGTACGCGCGGTGAGCGTGTCCGCACTGGCACCCTCCGGCCGGTACGGAGGGACTGCTCCATCTGGTCCGGGGTGCTCCCGGGGAAGGGGGACTCCAGCGTCAGCAGCTCGTAGAGCATCACCGCCGTGGCCCACAGGTCCACCGCGTCGGACACCTTCCCCTCCAGCAACTCCGGCGAGCGGTAGTACCCCTTGCCCAGTCTGCGCACGTCCATCGTCGTACCGCCGCGCCTCCAGGCCACCCCGAAGTCCGACAGCTTCACCTCGCCCTCGTGTGACAGCAGCACGTTGGAGGGCGACACGTCGCAGTGTACGAGCGCCAGCGGCAGCCCCGCCTCATTGGTCGCCAGGTGCGCGTGCGAGAGCCCTTCCAGCACCTGGCGCACCATGTACACGGAGATGTCCACGGGCAGCTCGATGTGTCGTCGCCGGCACACGGTCAGCACCTTCCCCAGGTCCGTCCCTTCCACCAGCTCCAGCGCCAGATAGTAGCTGCCGTCCTGCAGCTCTCCGGCCTCCACCAGCCGCACGACGTTGGGGTGGTCCATCCGGCCGGTGAGCAACGCCTCCTGCCGCACCTGCGCGAGCACCTCCGCGTCTCGCAGTCGCTCCCTCCGCACGCGCTTGAGGGCCACGAGCTGTCCCTTCTGCGGGCCCAGCGCGAAGCGCGCCAGGTACACCTCGGCCATGCCTCCCTGTCCCAGCAGGGACAGCAGCTCGAAGTGTCCGCAGCGACGGGGCCAGTCCTCCTCCGTCATGGTGTCGGCGGGACCAGGCTCGCGAGGTAGCGATCCAGCGTCTCCTCGAAGGTGGAGTCCTCGTTGAGGAAGGCCAGTCCCACGCCGCCGGTGTACGGGTCATCCACCGTATGCACGACCAGCGCCTCTCCCTGGAGCTGCTCGCCATTGGGCAACTTCAAGCTCACCGTCACCACGCTGTCGATGGGCGGGCGGTGCGCCGTGCGGACGAAGAGGCCGCCATTGGAGATGTTCGTCGCGTGCTCGCGCACGAAGTCCAGCTCGGTGCGGAACTCCATCTCCAGCCGCACCGCGAAGCGCTGGGCCCGGCGTTTCGAGCTTGGCTCCTCGGTGCTCGGCGTCTCGGGCGGAGCGGACGTGGCCGGGGCGGGCGCGTCGCTCGGTCCCGGAGGGGCTCCGGCCGGTACCGGGCCTCGGGCGGCGAGCTTCTGGATGTGTTGCTCCAGCAGCTTCGCCGTGGCCTCGTAGCTGTTCGAGGTCCGCGGCTGCGGGCTGGTCATCGAGTTGGCGCGGAACGTGTCGCGCTCCGCCTTGGGGAGGCGCCACAGCTCCACCAGGGTGCCGCCGCTCTGCGACACCTGCTGGGTCAACTGTTCCACCGCCGCGCGCGGGTAGCTGGCCACCTCCACTCTCAGCTCGAGGTTGGCTTCTTCTTCACGCAAGGCCACCAGCAGCAGGGGGGGCTTCGGAGAGGGCATCAACGCTCCCATTCCCTCCACCAGCTCCCTCACCCGCTCTGCATGGGCCGAGCCATTCCATAGTACAGCGAGACCGAAGACAGGCACGTCGGCGGAGGATAGCCGAGCCTGTCCCGCAGTGGTGGCCCAACCTGCATCATCGGCTGTTGGACGGCTCCGGCGGCAGGCGAGCACAAGCGCTGGGGGGCCTGCTCTCCCGCTGTGCGGCAGGTGAAGAGGAGGCGGTCCTCCCTGGCCTTCCTCCCTCGGCGGTGCTGGGGGGCATCCCTAGCTTGGCGGGCCGACTTCCCCCCTTTCCGCGAGCCTGAATCGCCATGCGTGTCCCTCTTCGCGCTCTCTCGGCCGCCTTGCTGGCGGCTGCCCTCCTGTCCGGTTGTGGCCCGGAGAAGGCGGGGACGAATCCCGACAAGCTGCCGGGCAGCGGGTTGCCCCAGAGCCCGGTTCCTGGTGATCCGCCTCCGGATGAGCCTCCCGCGCCACCTCCTCCGGAGCCGGGGGATACGACGCCCGTCCCCGTCCCGGGCCCCAACTACCCCGACAACGCGCGGATCGACTCCGACTGCGACGGACTGACGGATGCCGAGGAGTGGGGCACCCTCTACCCGGGTGGTCTGAAGACGGACCCGCGGCTGCGAGACACCGACGGTGATGGTCTCCCGGATGGGCTGGAGGTGGGACGCACCACCTCCGTCAACACCAGCGCGGAGTGTACCGCCCGCTTTCTCGGGGATGCGGATTCGAGGAGCCGGACGCACCCGGTTCGGGCGGACACGGACGGAGACGGGCTGGGGGACGGCCTGGAGGACGGGAATCGCGACGGCCGGGTGGATCCGGGCGAGACGGACCCGTCCAACCCGGACATGGACGGCGACGGCCTCGGCGATGGGGTGGAGGACGCCAACCAGGATGGCCGGGTGGACCCGGGAGAGACGGACCCGCGCCGACGCGACATGGATGAGGACGGCCTCTCGGACGCCACCGAGCTGCGCGTCACCGGGACGGACCCTCGCGACCGGGACACGGACGGGGACACCTGCCCGGATGGCACCGAGGACTTCAACGGCAATGGTGTGAAGGAGCCGGGCGAGACGGACCCCAGGGACGGCTCGGACTGTGGCCCCGGGCGTTTCCCGGACTCGGACGGAGACGGCGTGCCGGATCACCTCGAGGACGCCAATGGCAACGGGGTGAGGGACGGCGACGAGACCGACGTGCATCGCGCCGACACGGACGAGGATGGGCTGCCCGATGGCCTGGAGGACCGCAACCGCAACGGTCGGGTGGACCCGGGCGAGATGAATCCGCGCTCGAAGGATACGGACTGTGACGGCCTGCTGGATGGCCCGGCTCAGGGCGTCTTCCAGGGGGAGGACCTGAACGCCAACGGCCAGGTGGATCCGGGCGAGACGGACCCGGCCAACCGGGACACGGACGGGGACGGGCTGTTGGATGGCGTGGAGCGGGGGATTCCGGCCGGTGCGGCCCCCGTGGCCTGCGGCTATCCGGGTGACGCGGATCCCTCCTCCTCCACGGATCCGCTGGATGGCGACCAGGATGGCGACGGCATCGCCGACGGCGCCGAGGACGCCAACCAGGATGGTCGGGTGGATCCGGGGGAGTTGGATCCTCGCGACGGCACGGACGGCGCTCCCGAGACGCCGGCTGGCCAGGCCTGTGCCACGCCGAACCTGAGGGAGGTGCTGTTCCAGCAGGGCAGCGGCGCGGATCTCCGCCTGGCGCTGCGCCCCTCCTTCCAGGAGGTGAGGCCCCTGGTGGTGGGCGGGCAGCACCGAGGCTTCATCGGCTACGACAGCGAGCACCAGGTGAGCTTCCTCGCCTACAAGCGTGGGCGTGTGGGCAGCGCGTCCTCGGCGGTGGAGGACGAGGCCGGCATCCGCCCGCTGCTCGACGGGGTGACGGTGGAGACGACACAGACCTTCACCACCTGGGACGGCTTCCCCGCCGTGCAGGCCTTCTATGACGAGGCCTTCAC
>QKJM01000626.1 GCA_003249315.1 Archangium sp. | reverse complement strand
CGGCGTGCTTGTCCAGCCCCTCCAACCGAACGCGCGTCTGGCGATAGCGCTCGTAGGGGTCCGGGAAGGATGTCAGCCCGACGACCTCGATGACCACCCGCGCCAGCTCCGGGTTGGACTCCTTGGACACTGTCCTGGTGCCGAACCGGCACGCGTGGAAGAGCCAGATGAGGTAGCGCCGCAGTCGGCGCTCGGAGAGGTCTCGTACCGGGCGCTCCTGCTCGAAGACGCGCAGGTTCTCCAATATATTCCATGAAATGGCCTCGAGGGCCGATGCGGGGAACCTGGTGGTTTCTGGCCGGTGTTTCCGCCGCCATTCCAACGCCACCTCCACGGCCACCACGTCGGCGTCATAGTCCACCACCTCGAGCACCCAACCCGCGCGACCGCTCCCGCTGTAGCCGTAGGAAGTCGGTCCTCCCTGTTGGACGTGGAATGCCTCATGGACCAGGAACAACCGGATGCACTCCTCCCAGTCCTCCGTCGAACCCAGGCGCTGGCGCAGCGCCCGGAATCCCATCAGCAGGTCGACGTGAAACTTCCAGCTTCCAGCATGGTAGCGAAAGAGCGGCGTGGTCTCCGTCGCGGGTGTGGTGTCGATCTCACTCTCCAGGAGAGCCGTCCCTCCCAACCGTTCGAGCAGATGAGCCTGACCGGGCTCGCGCAACCACTCGACCAGCCGCTCGTGGACGACTCTCACCTTCTTGAGCTCTTCCAGAAGCTCCCCGGTGATGGCCGTGGCCGGAGTGGAGGCCAGCCGGCGTCGGTGGCGGATTCGATGGACGGCGAGGTACTTGCGCTGCTCCGGGTCGTAGTGGTGCAACCCCAGGGGATGCTGGGTGTTGACGTTGACGGCGGTCCCCAACGCGGCGGCGAAACCACCAGGGCAGTCCATGGCCAGGAGCACCGACTCGGCTCCGTCCAGCCGATCATGCAGGGTATCGAGCACGACGCGGAACTGCTCCGCCGCGCGTGAGACTTCGCCAGGGTCCTGGACCGCCTGCTCCGAGGGACCGCGGACGGGGCGCAAGGTGACGGTGGTCAACAACTCCGAGGAGTACCGCGCCTCGAAGTCGGCGAGGACGGTATCCCGGATGGATTTCGTGACCTCGACGATGAGGACGACCTGCCCGCGCCCCCCCTGCCGCGCCGCGGGAAGTCCCTCGACATGGAAGAAATCCTCTCGGGAGGCGGGTTGGGACCGGTCGTGCGCGAGTGACCAGGAGCCATCCTTCGCCTGCTGGTAGACATACAAGGGACGGCGCGACAGACACCATCCCAGGTGCAGCATCAACCCGAGGGGCGCACACCCGAACAGGTGGATGGGCAGGTCGAGCCCGAGTTCCTGCTCCCGCTTCAGCAGCGCCTCGGCGAACCGCTCGTTCTCGTCGAAGGCCCAGCTCCAATCCTGCTCCCGCTGCGCGCGCACGCGGTTGGCCTCGTCGAAGGGATGGAGCACCAGCGACGCGACGTCCCGGTCTCCCTCGAAGCCACCGTGCTTCAAGGCCTCGCGCGCGGTGTTCTCCGCGATGGGGCGGTCGTGCTCATAACGAAGGATGAGCGCCTGGGTCCTGCGTGTCAGGGGGATGTCCATGATTCGCGCCTAACCCCGATCCCGGTAGAACTCGCCGAAGAGCTCACGCAACCTCGCGTGGGCCCGCGCCGGCTCCCGGGTGCTCTCGTCCCGCGCGAGCCGCACCTGCCTCGCCGCGCTCGCCAGCAACTGCTGGGCCGCCTCCCGCTGGTTGTGGCTCATCCTCTCATCCACGTCGGGGCCGAGCCCGGCGGGGTCCGGACATGCCTTCCGCACATGATGGCTCAGGTGCGAGAAGAGCGACTCCAGTCCCTCCAGGTAGTCTCCAGGCGGGGTGGAGAACGCGCTGTAGCTCATCACCTCCAGGTGAAACGACCCCAGAGGACTGGAGGACTGTCTGCGGTTCCAATGCTTCACGGCCTTGAGCAGCGGCTTGAGCTTCTTGCCGGCGATCTCGTTGGCTTGCGTGCTCCGCGTCTGATGGAGACGGGGGTTGGTGCGGAGCCATTCCCCTGTCTGCCGCTCGGGGATGAGGTAGACCTCCTGGCCAGGCACCTCGTAGGCGGGGACCACGTCGAACTCGATGCCGGACTTCGAGAAGCCGATATGCACCGAGTGCTGCTGGAGGATGGGCAGGCTCTTCCTCGGCCACTCCTCATGAAGCGCCTGCCGAAGCTGTTTGAGCACCACATCCGGCGTCAGCCCCCGTCCAGAGGTCGCGGAGGAGATACGGCCCAGCACGACGAAGATGTCGATGTCATGCAGCGGCCGGATGGCGGTGTTGCGGCTGTAGGAGCCGGAGAGGAAATCCGTCTCCGTATTGAGCCGCTCTCTCAGGCACTGCCGCACCATCGTGTGCTGGCGGCTGACCTCGTCCCGCTGCCCCTGTGTCAACTCCAGGGACTGGATGAACCTCTCCAGCCCCTCACGTACGCTCCACATGTCCTCTCCTTGGATTCTTCCGTGTCCAGGGAGAAGGACGTGAAAAGCGGCGGCGGACCGTCGCGGCCTGGTGCTTTTTTTTCGGGCTCACCCACCAGACGGGGGCAACAGCGCCAGGAGCTCCGCCATGGTGGGGCGCTCGGGGGACTTCTTGGCCAGCATGCGGGCCAGCAACGCACCAGAGGCCACGGACGCCACCCCCTCCAGGAGTTCCAGGGGAGGCGGCCGCATCACATGGCAAACCATCAGACTCTGCTGCTCCCCCGCGATGAACGGCAACCGGCCCGTGAGCAGTTGGAACCAGAGGACTCCCAGCGAGTACACATCCGCCCGGTCGTCCACGCGCTTGGGGCGAACCCACTGCTCGGGTGCCATGTAGTCCCAGGTGCCCAGCAGTGCGCTGCCCGCCGTGGAGACCGGGAGCGCGGAGGTGGCTCCTTCCCCGTTGGCGAGCCGCTTGGCCAGCCCCAGGTCCGCGAGTTGGATCCGCCAGGCCCCCGGCTCACGCCGGGCAACCAGGACGTTGGCGGGCTTCAAGTCCCGGTGGATGAGGCCGCGCGCATGCAGCACGGCCAGGACCTCCGCCAGTTGCCGGACCACCTGAGCGCTGTCCCCAGCCGACAGACGTCCCCCCTGCCGTGCCAGCGCCTCATGGAGATCCTCCGGCTGCCACTCCAGGATCATGAAGGGCGGTCCCTCGGGGAGCACTCCAGAGGCCAGGGAGCGGACCAGATGCGGGTGCCGAAGCTCTTGCAGCGTCCGCGCCTCGTTGAGGAAGCGGGCCACCACCTCGGGGTGGAGGCACCATTCCGGGCTCAACACCTTCACCGCCACGGGCTCGCGCCGGGTGACGTGGCGCCCCACGTACACCGTGCTCGTGGCCCCCACCGCCACGCGGCGCACGAGCTGGTACTCTCCCACGCGCGTTCCTGGCGCCAGCGCTTCCATCATTCGGGAGAAGAAGGCTGGAGAGCCCGCAACGCCTCCAACCAGTGCAGCAGCCCGCGAAGCTCGTCGGCGCACTCGGGGTAGCTCGCGGCGAAAACCTCGGGGTCCACGGGTACTCCCTCCTCGCGCCGTCTGAAATAGACGGAGAGGGCCACGTCCACCTGGTTGCGGACGGTGTTCGCGTCCTCTCTGCCTTCCATGCCCGCGCGAAGCGCCCGCAGTCCCCGCCGGAGCAACGACTCCACGGCATCATGGGAGCGACCGAGCCGCTCCGCGATGCCGGCGATCGTCGAGTCCTCGAGGTAGTAGAGCGACAGCGCCTCCCGCTGGGCATCGGGGAGCTGGTAGAAGTGCGTCAGCAACTGGCGCCACTGCTCCTGATGGGAGGAGACCACGCTCGGACTGCGTTGGGGCGCGGGCTGGCCCCGGGCCTCGGGCGCGTCCAGGGGGAGCCCCTTCGCGTCATCTCGCTTCTGGCTGCCCGCCTTGCGGAGCATGTCCACGCAGCGGGAGTTGAGCACCTGCTCGAGCCAGACACGCCACTCCCCCTCCCCCGAGCCACGGAAGGAAGAGAAGCGCTCGAAAGCCCCCAGCGCCGCCTCCTGGGCGACATCCGAGGGTCGGATTCCTCCCGGGGGCGAACTCCCGAGGCGTCTCTCCGCCCACCTGTCCAGATCGGACTGACTGCGACCGAGCAGTTCCTCCCATGCGCCCTTCTCCCCCTCGCGTACCCGCCGCAGGAGCGCCTCCATGGACAGCTCGGACAAGGATGATGTCATGGCCCCTCCATACCCCATCGCGCTTCCCGGCAGTCCGCGAGCGCGAAGCGGATATCTTCTCCATCCCGCATGTGGAAGTCATGGGCCAGGGCGCACCGGCCCGCCGTCCACCGAGAGGACGCCCCCCGCTCCGGCGTAAGTGTCTCCAGGCCGGCCAGGGCATCCATCCACACCAGTGCGTAGCGCTTGCTGGGCGGCTCCCCTTCCCGCAGCCGCTC
>QKJM01000777.1 GCA_003249315.1 Archangium sp. | reverse complement strand
TCTTGCTGCTCGAGCGCTGGAAGGCGAGGAAGGGCGGGGCGGGGATGGTTCGTCGGCTGGGGGTGGGCGAGGCGGAGGGGAGGGCCTCGGATCAGGAGGAGCGGAAATCTGCGTGATTCCAAGCGGTGCCGATAGTCAAACGAGCGGTCGGAGCGTCCACCTGAGAGGCGTGGATCTCGTCATCGTGGTGTCCTGCGCGTTGGCGGCCCTGGCGCTCGCGGGACCCGCGCGATGGGCGCCGGGGGCGGGGCGGTCCGCGCTGTGGTTCGCGCTGTTCGCGCTCGGTCCGCTGGTGCTGCGCACCCTGGAGTCGGCCTTTCCGCACCACCGGCTGCTGGCCTTCGTGGCCTCCTTCTGGCTGCTGCCGGTGGTGAGCATCAGCCATGGGCTGCTCGGCCCGCTGGTGGATGCCCTCACGCCGGTGTTGCGGGACTCCCAGCTCGCCTCCATGGATCTGCGGCTGTTTGGCGTCTACCCCGCGGTCGTCCTGGGGAAGCTGCTGCCCCCGTGGGTGCTCGAGCTGCTGATGCTCTGCTACTACGGCCACTTCCTGTGGCCGGTGGTGCTGGGGACGGTGTTGTACTTCACCGGGAAGCGGGCCTGGTTCGACGAGTACCTGCTGGGGTTGAGCCTCTACTTCGCGTTCAACTACTTCAGCTACGCGCTGGTGCCGGCCATCGGCCCTCGCTACTTCCTCGTGGACGCCTTCCCGGCGTCTCTGGAGGGGGTGTGGCTGACGCCGCTGCTGGACTCGACCATGCGTACGCCGCTGTTCTCCCGGGATTGTTTCCCTTCGGGGCATGCGGGGGTGACGTTGCTGGTGCTGTGGTACGCCTTCCGCTTCGAGCGGCGCGTCTTCCGGCTGGCGCTGCTGCCGGGCCTGGGGCTGCTGGTTGCCACCCTGGCGGGGCGCTTCCACTACCTGACGGACCTGCTGTGCGCGATACCGCTGGTGGGGGTGGTGGTGGGTCTGGCCTATGGGTGGAGTCGGGCGACGCGGCGCGAGTCGATGACCCGTCCGATGTCGATGGACGCGATCGTTCGCTCCTGAACGCGGTGTGACGCGGTGCGGTGCTCCTCCAGGGGGCCTGGCGGGGGTTCGGTACGACGGCCGTGAGGGGAGCCGCACCCGAGCGCAGAGCCTTGCGACCCCCCCACCCGGGTGCTACATCCGAGCACCATGCCCGCGCGCTCCCGCACTGTGTCCAAGAGGCTCGCTGCTCCCCGTTCCACCCAGTCGGCTCGGAAGGCCGGTCGGTCCTCGGCCACGGCGAAGAAGCCGGCCGCGAGGAAGGCCGCGAAGCCCGCCGCCAAGACGAAGCAGCCCGTCAAGGCCGCCGCCAGGACGAAGCAGCCCGTCAAGGCCGCCGCCAGGACGAAGCAGCCCGTCAAGGCCGCTGTCAAGGCTGCTGGCAGGGCCGCCAGCAAGACGGTGAAGACGGCCTCCACCGCGGTGAAGAAGGCCGCGAAGGCGGTGAAGGTCAAGGTGGTGAAGAAGGCCGCGCCGAAGAAGAAGACGGCGCCGCTGCGCTCCCATGACGTCGGCACGACGAAGGCCGTGGCCCGGGCCTCGGACAAGTGGGCGAAGGGCGAGCTGGCCGCGGTGACGCAGCGGATGCCGCTGCGGCGCAAGACGTTCGTCACCGACTCGGGCATTCCCATCCCGGACGTGGTGACGCTGGCGGATCGCAAGGATGAGCGTCAGGAGCGCATCGGCCTGCCGGGGCAGTTCCCCTTCACCCGCGGCGTGCAGCCCACCATGTACCGTGGCCGCCTGTGGACGATGCGCCAGTTCGCTGGCTTCGGCACGCCGGAGGACACCAACAAGCGCTTCAAGTACCTCATCAGCGAGGGCATGACGGGCCTGTCCACCGCCTTCGACATGCCCGCGCTCATGGGCTACGACTGCGATCACTCGATGAGCCGCGGCGAGGTGGGCAAGGAGGGCGTGAGCGTCTCCTCCCTGCGCGACTTCGAGGTGCTCTTCGACGGCATCCAGCTCGACAAGGTCACCACCTCGATGACGATCAACGCGAGCGCGATCGTGGCGCTCTGCATGTACATCGCGGTGGGCGAGAAGCAGGGCGTTCCGATGGCGAAGCTCGCGGGCACCATCCAGAACGACATGCTCAAGGAGTACATCGCGCAGAAGGAGTGGATCGTCGGTCCCCGGCCTGCGGTGCGGATCGTGACGGACATGATCGAGTTCTGCACGAAGCACATGCCGAAGTGGTACCCGGTGTCGATCAGCGGCTACCACATCCGCGAGGCCGGGGCGACGGCGGTGCAGGAGCTGGCCTTCACGCTGGCGGACGGCATCGGCTACGTGGAGGAGTGCGTGAAGCGCGGGCTGGACGTGGACGCGTTCGCTCCGCAGCTCTCCTTCTTCTGGGACGTACACAACGACTTCTTCGAGGAGATCGCCAAGTTCCGCGCGGCGCGCCGCATCTGGGCGAACGTGCTGCGTGACAGGTTCGGGGCGAAGAACCCGCGCTCGATGCAGCTCAAGACGCACGCGCAGACGGCGGGTGTGTCGCTGACGGCGCAGCAGCCGTACAACAACGTGGTGCGCACCGCGCTGCAGGCCCTGGCGGCGGTGCTGGGCGGCACGCAGTCGCTGCACACCAACTCGCTGGACGAGACGTACGCGCTCCCGACGGAGGAGTCGGTGACGATCGCCCTGCGCACGCAGCAGCTCATCGCCCACGAGTCCGGCGTGGACCGGGTGGTGGATCCGCTCGCGGGCAGCTACTTCATCGAGTACCTCACGGACGAGATGGAGAAGCGGGCGATGGAGTACATCCGTCGCATCGACGAGATGGGCGGCATCATCCGCGCGGTGGAGGAGCAGTACCCGCAGAAGGAGATCGGCGAGAGCGCCTACCGCTTCCAGCGCGAGGTGGAGCAGGGGGATCGGCTGCTCGTCGGGGTGAACGCCTTCAAGTCGGACAAGGATGCGCCGATCGAGCTGCTGCACATCGACGAGAAGGTGGCGGAGGCCCAGGAGGAGCGGCTGCGGCAGGTGAAGGCGGAGAGGGATCAGGCGGCGGTGGACGCGGCGCTGACGAAGGTGGAGGAGGCGGCGCGGGGTACGGACAACCTGATGCCGCCGGTGCTGGAGGCGGTGAAGGCGTACGCGACGCTGGGAGAGATCTGCGACGTGTTCCGCAAGGTGTGGGGCGCCTACCGCGAGGGCGGGGCGTTCTAGAAAAGGAAGGGGGGAGGGCGCGGAGGAACGGTAGACCCTCACCCCGTCCCTCTTCCTCATGGGAGAGGGTCAAACCAGGTTCCCCACCGTGTATGTCCCCTCTCCCTCTGGGAGAGGGCTAGGGTGAGGGATTTCCCGAGAGGATCCGCGTGCCCGAGTCTCAACCGTGAGCTTCTTCGGAGAACTCTACCTCCGCACCACGCTCCCGTTCCTCTCCGAGGGGCTGACGACGCGAGAGGTAGCCTACCTTTCACGTAGCTTCCAGGGGCACTCGGTCCCTGGACCCGTCGTGGACCTGGGCTGTGGGCACGGCAGACACGCGGCGCGGCTGAACGCGGAGGGTCCGCTGGAGGGGAGGGTGATCGGCCTGGAGCTGGACGCCCTGACGCTGAAGGAGCGCCTGCCAGGCTTCCCCGTGGTGCGAGCGGATCTCCGCGAGTTGCCCTTCGGGACGAGCACCCTGGCTGGGGCCTACGCCTGGTACTCGAGCCTGTTCGTCTTCACGGACGAGGAGCACGAGGCGCTGCTGAGGGAGGTGGCGAGGTGCCTGAAGCCGGGAGGGAGGCTGGTGCTGCACACGGTGCCATACGAGCGGCTGGCGGCTCATCCGGAGGCCCGCTTCGAGCAGCAGCTGCCGGACGGGAGCCTGCTGGAGGAGGAGAGCCGCTTTGACGCCGTGCGTGGTCGGGACGAGGGGCACCGACGACTGACGCTGCCGGAGGGGCGCATTCTTTCCGGGCGCTACTCCATCCGGTACTATCCGCTTGCGGATCTGACGCGACTGTTGGAATCCACGGGCTTTTCGACGTGCTGGGTGCATGGTGGGCTGGAGGGTGAGCAGCCGACAGGCACGTCAACCGATCTCATCGTGGGAGCTGAGCTGCGACATGGCTGAGAGGAAGCTGCGAATTCTGGTGGCCAAGCCGGGTCTGGATGGTCATGACCGAGGGGCGAAGATCATCGCGAGGGCCTTGCGCGACGCGGGCATGGAGGTCATCTACACAGGGTTGCATCAGACGCCCGAGATGATCGTCAACGCCGCCATCCAGGAGGACGTCGACGCGATCGGCATGTCCATCATGTCGGGAGCGCACATGACGCTCTTCCCGGCGGTGATCGATCTGCTGAAGGAGAAGGACGCGATGGACATCGCGGTGTTCGGCGGCGGCATCATCCCGGACGACGACATTCCGAAGCTGAAGGGCCTGGGGGTGTC
>QKJM01000506.1 GCA_003249315.1 Archangium sp. | reverse complement strand
CCGCGAGTCGCGCCTCCTCGGCCAGTCGCGCTTCCTCTTCCGCTCGCAGCCGTGCCTCTTCCGCCAGCCGCGCCTCTTCCGCGAGTCGCGCCTCCTCGGCCAGCCGCGCCTCCTCCTCCGCTCGCAGTCGCGCCTCTTCCGCGAGCCGCGCCTCCTCGGCAAGGCGAGCTTCCTCTTCCGCTCGCAGCCGAGCCTCCTCCTCCAGCCGCGCCTCCTCCTCCCGTCGAGCCTGCTCGCGGGCCTCCCACTCCTCGACGGTCAACGACTCGACGAGGCCCTCTCGCTCGAGGAGTTGGAGCAGGATCTGCCGGGCGGGCGTCAGCGCTTCCGGCTCTCGGAAGTCCGACAGCGTCGCGAGGAAGTCCATCTCCTCCTCACCGGAGCACCATGGGGCGCACACCTCCACATCCCCACAGCGGTACACACGCGCCTGGGGCGCCGGCTCCCTCCCGGGCTCGAGGGCCGCACGGACAACCTGGGTCCCCGAGATGGGGCGGAACATCTCCTCCACCCCGCACTCCTCGAACGCGGCGCGCTCGGCGAGCTGGCTCAGCCGCCGCACCTGGGCGAGCACCTGCTGCTCCGCGACGGCCTCCGGGGCCAGCCCGAGTTCCTCCAGCAGGTCCTCGTCGGGCTCCCCCGCGCTCTCTCGAGCCCACAGTGCATCCAGGGACTCGGCGTGGATGCGCCCGGCCTGCAGCAGGGCCTGCACGGGCGTCTGGAATCCGAAGCCCAGCCGCGTCCCCACCAGGTTCCCCTGTTGGAGGAGGAGCAGGGACTCACGGCCTCCAGCATGGAGCGTGAGCCGGCCGGTGGCACGGGACTTATGGGCGGAGTACAGCGTTTCGGCGAGCTGCGAGGGGGGCATGTGCCCCCCAGTCTATTCCGTCCTCTCTTCCCCTCAACTTGAGGAGCCTGCCTGCCCGGCCACCTGACCGAACTGGACCTGCCGCAGGGCCTCGTAGGCGGCGATGCCCACGGCGGTGGAGAGGTTGAGGCTGCGGCGCTCGGGCAGCATGGGGATGGCGACGGACGTGCCCGACCCCCCGGCGAGGATGTCCGGGGGCAGCCCTCGGGTCTCCGAGCCGAACACCAGATGGTCCCCCGGCTCGAAGCGGGCGGCATACAGGGATGTATCGCTCCGGGCCGTGAAGAGCCAGCGCCGGGCCTCCGGCCAGTCGGCCAGGTAGGTGTCGTAGTCCGGGTAGAGCTTCAGGAAGACCTTGTCCCAGTAGTCCAGGCCGGCGCGCTTGAGGTCGCGGTCGGCGATGGAGAAGCCCAGGGGTTCCACGAGGATGAGGCGGCACCCGGTGACGGCGCACAGCCGGGCCACGTTGCCGGTGTTGGGCGGAATCTGGGGAGAGACGAGGACGAGGTGAAAGGGGCGCGCCAAGGGCTGGAGCATTGGGGTAGAAAGCGCTTCATGCGCCTGAGGGTGAACAACGTCACACGGGACCGCCTGCTGGCAGACCGCGCCGAGCGGGCCGAGCACTTCATGGACCGCCTGATGGGGCTGATGGGCCGGCGTTCGCTGGCCATGGGAGAGGGGATGTACATCCTCCCCTGCAACTCCATCCACACCTTCTTCATGCGCATCCCCATCGACGTGGCCTTCCTGGACGCGGAGGGGGTCATCGTCAAGCAGTTCTCGGCCCTCCCGCCCTGGAGGGCGACCTCGGTGTACTTCAAGGCCCGCTCGGTGCTGGAGCTCCCCGCCGGCACCCTGGAGGCGAGCGGGACCCAGGAGGGGGACCGCCTCCACTTCGAGCCGACTCCCTGAGACCCCACCTGGGAGCCGTCCAGGAACCGACCTTCCACCTTCTTAGGGTTTTGACCCCCTTCGGAACGCTTTGTTAACCTGCCCGGCGTCCAGAGGCCCTTTCCGGACACGTCGTTGGAGATTCCCCGAGCATGCGCATCGAGGTTGCTGGCCACACCCACGTCGGGATGAAGCGAAACCACAACGAGGACAACTTCCTCGTGTTGCCCGATGAGAACCTGTGCTGTGTCGCCGATGGAATGGGCGGCCACTCCTCGGGGGAGATCGCCTCGAAGATCGCCGTGGAGGAGCTGGCCGAGTTCTTCCGGATGACGTCGCGCGACCAGGATTCGACCTGGCCGTACAAGATGGACAAGTCGCGCAACTACGACGAGAACCGGCTGTCCACGGGCATCAAGCTGGCCAACAAGAGCATCTTCGAGAAGGCCAGCAGCGACATGAAGTACAAGGGCATGGGAACGACGATCGTCTCCCTGCACTTCACCCAAGGCTCGGCGTACGTGGGCCACGTGGGAGACAGCCGCGTCTACTTCTTCCGCCAGGGCGTGCTGAAGCAGGTGACCGAGGACCACTCCCTGCTCAACGACTACCTCAAGGCGAAGAAGCTGACGCCGGAGGAGATCGAGAACTTCCCGCACAAGAACGTCATCGTCCGCGCGCTTGGGATGAAGGAGACGGTGGTGGTGGACGTGTCGCGGGTGGAGCCGCAGCAGGGAGACGTGTTCCTGCTGTGCTCGGACGGCCTGTCCGGCATGGTGACCGACCAGCAGATGCAGGATCTGCTCGCGCGCACGCCGGAGCTGGAGAAGGCCTGCGTGCAGCTCATCGACATGGCGAACGCGGCGGGCGGCAACGACAACGTCACCTGCGTGCTGGCCCGCTACCACGAGGCCTGAGCCCTACGCGGACAGGGGGGCGGGGATGCGGTGAGCCCCCCAGGCCATCACCTCCACCAGCTCCTCGCCTGGAGGAATCTCGGTGCCCTCGAGCACGGCGCAGCGCTCGAGCCGGGCCCCCTGCCCCACGCGCACTCCCGGACCCACGGCCACCGAGGCGCCCACGCGCACCCCCTCCTCCAGGAAGCACCCCGCATCGAACCAGGCCGGCCCATCCACCCGGGCTCCCCCCAGGTGCGCGGAGGGGTGCATCCGATAGTTGCCCTCGCCACGAGGCGGCATCCCCTCCAGGTCCACCCGGCCGGAGAGGACGTCTCGCACGGTGGAGAGGTAGCGCGACGGCGTGCCCAGATCGGACCAGTACGTCCGCACCACGTGGCCACGCACGGGCAGCCCCGCCTCCATCATCCTCACGTAGACGTTGCGGTTGATGTCCTCGGGGCCCTCGGGGGACATGAAGTCGAAGACGCGAGGCGACATGACGTGGACGCCGGTGAAGTGCCAGGGGGAGAGCCCCTCGCCACCGGGCCCATGGCCGGCGATGCGCCGCACGCGCTGCTCCTCATCCAGCTCCACCGCGGCGTACTTCTCGTGGGCGGGCATGGGCAGGAGCACCATCGTGGCCGCCGCGCCCGAGGCCCGGTGCGCCTCCACCACCGGACGCAGATCCACCGGGAAGAGGATGTCGCCGTTGAAGACGAGGAACTCGTCCCCGGAGAGGAAGTCGCGCAGACCTCGGATGCCCCCGCCAGTCCCCTGGATGACCGGCTCGTGTGCGACGTGGAGCGGGAGGCCGACGCGACCGCACTCGGCACGGGCCGTGGCCTCCATGACGTCCGGCAGGTGGTGGGTGTTGATGCCCACCGCCCGCGCACCGGCAGCGCGCAGCACCTCCAGGTGGTAGCGGAAGAGGGGCTGCCCGAGGAACGGCATGGCCGGCTTGGGCCAGCGCTCGGTGAACGGACGCAGGCGGGTGCCCAGCCCGGCGCAGAGGATCATCGCCTTCATTCGCGGCCCCTCCTCCCTTCCTTCAGCCCAGCTCCGGGACGTACTTCGCCAGCAGCTTCCGCAGCCCGCCCAGCTCCGGCCGACGCTCGAAGGCGTCGCGCACGTAGCGCAGCGAGGCGGGGATGGACACCAGGAAGCCCGGGTTGCCCTTCACCCGGTTGATGAACTCGAAGCGGCCCGCGTCCTTGAGCTTGCGCTGGATGGTGAGCAGATCGAAGAAGGCCTTGAAGGCCGGGGCATCCATCCGCTCGCCGGTGAGCTCGGCGAAGGTGGCGATGTAGCGATCGAGCATGGCGTCGACGAAGTCGCGATCCAGCTCCACGTAGCTGTCGCGCAGCAGGGCCACCAGATCGTACTGACGCGGTCCCTGGAGGGCGTCCTGGAAGTCGATGACCACCATCTCGTCCTCCTTCATCATGAGGTTGCGGCTCTGGTAGTCGCGATGGGTGAAGCCACAAGGGGCGGCGGAGAGCTGGCGGGCGATGTCCCTGAAGGTGACGTCCAGCTCCGCGCGCTCGGCGTCGGTGGGCTTCTGGCCGCTCCACACCTCGAGGCCCCACTCACGGAAGTGGTGCAGCTCCCAGTCGTAGAGGTCCTCGTCGAACGCGCGGGTGTAGAGGACGTCTCGGTGGCGGCCGCCGTCGAGCGCCTGCTCGAAGGTGATGTCGCTGAGGTCCTCCAGCACCATCATCCCCGCGGGCTCGTCGTAGCGGAGGATGCGCGGAACGCGAATGCCCAGGCGCTCCAGGTAG
>QKJM01000509.1 GCA_003249315.1 Archangium sp. | reverse complement strand
CGACGCGGGGGATGCGAGCTGGCGCGTGTCCGCCGTCCAGGTGACGGCGCTGATGCGCGAGGTGGAGCGCCTGCGCGAGTTCCGCATGCGGCTGGAGGATCGGCTCCGGGATGTGGGCAAGGCGGTGGAGCTGCTCTCCTCCCGCGAGCTGCTGGCGCCCACGGCCGGGGCCCGGGCCCTGCTGGCGAGTGTCACCGCGGGCGTGCGCGCCGACGGCCACGAGGCCTCGGACATCGTGGACAGCCTCGAGGAGGGGCTCAAGTCCATCACCACGCGCCCCGTGCGCACCATCCTGGATCCGCTTCAGCGCATGGTGCGGGACTTGTCGCGCCAGCTCGGCAAGCAGGCGCGGCTGTCGGTGGTGGGCGCCGAGGTGTCGTTGGATCGCCGGCTGCTGGAGAAGCTCAAGGGCGCCATGGTTCACCTGCTGCGCAACGCGGTGGATCATGGCATCGAGATGCCGGAGGACCGCGAGGCCGCGGGCAAGCACCACGAGGGTGCGCTCACCCTGCGCGTGGAGCAGCAGGGCAACATCCTCGTCCTGGAGCTGAGCGACGACGGTGGCGGCATCGACGTGGCGCGCGTGCGCCAGCTCGCCGAGCAGCGCGGAGTCATCACCGCGGAGGATGGCGCGCGGATGCACGAGTCGCAGCTGCGCGAGCTCATCTTCCATCCCGGCTTCAGCACGCGCACGGATGTCACCGACACCTCGGGCCGCGGCGTGGGCCTGGACGCGGTGCGTGCCTCGGTGGAGGCCATGCAGGGTCGCATCGAGGTGGTGAGCACCAAGGGCTCGGGCACGCGCTTCATGATGACGCTGCCGGTGGAGCTGGGTAGCTCGCCGGTGCTGACGGTGCGCGCGCTCGAGCACTCGGTGGGCCTGCCCATGCTGGCGGTGGAGTCCACCCAGATTGCCTCCCAGGAGAACCTGCGCATCGGGCGCATGCGCACCCAGCTCGACTACAACGGGCAGCTCGTCCCGGTGGCGGACCTGGGCGCCCGCCTGGGCCTGCGGGCCTCGGCGCCGCCCTCGGAGGGCCAGTCGCTCATCGTCGTCCACAGTGGCGGCAAGCGTCTGGCGCTCGCGGTGGATGCGGTGGTGGGAGACCGGGATCTGGTCATCCGCCCGCTGCCCGGGGAGGTTCGGGAGGTGCCCGCCTACCAGGGTGCGGCCATCCTCAGCCGCGGAGAGCTGCTGCTCATCCTCCGCCCCGGCTGGGTGGTGAGCGAGTCCGCGCCGCAGCAGCTGGCCATGCCGCAGAGCCGCCGAGCGCTGGTGGTGGACGACTCGCTCACGGCTCGCGCGCTCCACCGGGCCATGTTGGAGGCAGGCGGCTTCACCGTCCACCTGGCGGCCAGTGGCCCCCGCGCGCTGGAGCGGTTGAAGACAGAGAGCTACGATGTGATCATCTGCGATCTGGAGATGGAGGAGATGAACGGAAGCGAGGTCATCGCCCGGCTGCGCGCGCAGCCAGAGACCCAGAACATTCCGGTCATCCTGGTCTCCGCCAATGACAGTGCCGGTGCGCGCGCGAGAGGCCTGAGCGCGGGCGCGGATGGCTTCCTGAGCAAGCGTGAGTGCGCCGCGGGTCGCCTGCTCAACGAGGTGTTGGACGTGATGAGCCGCAGGGGGGCACGCGCATGAGCAGCGTGAAAGGCCCCATCCGAGTGCTGGTGGTGGACGATTCGCCGACCATGGCGGACGCCGTGTGTGCGTTGCTCACGGAGGATTCGCGTATCGAGGTGGTGGGGCGAGCCAACACCGGCAGCCGGGCGGTGACGCTGGCGCGCCTGTTGCGCCCGGACGTCATCACCATGGATCTGCTGATGCCTGATCTGGATGGCCCGGCGGCGATCGCGGCCATCATGGCCGAGGCGCCGGCGCGCATCCTGGTGGTGAGCGCGGTGGCGGATCAGCGCAATCTGGAGGTGTGCTTCAACGCGATGAGCGCGGGGGCGCTGGAACTCATCGGCAAGCCCAGTGTCACCAGCGGCGAGGAGCTGCGACGCTGGGGCCGGCAGCTCGCCGAGTCGGTGTGTCTGATGGCGGAGGTGCCGGTCATCTCCCGCCGGATGCGCATGCCCTCGCCGCCGCCACCGGTGAGCGGTGCCCGGGTGGACATCTTCGGTCTGGCGGCCTCCACGGGGGGACCGCCCGCGCTCTCGGAGTTGCTGTCGCGGCTGCCGTCGGATCTTCCAATCCCCATCGTCATCGCCCAGCACATCACGGAGGGGTTCACCCCGGGAATGGTGCGCTGGCTCTCCCAGGTGACGCAGATGAAGGTGTGCATCGCGCGCGAGGGCGAGCGGGTGGAGGGCGGCCGGGTATACTTCGCGCTGGATGGGCACGACCTGACGGTGGAGGGCAATGGGGTGGTGCGGCTGACGCGGACGCGCGGAGGGGCCTGTCCCTCGGGGGACCTGCTGCTCGCGTCCCTGGCACGCACCTACGGCAGCCGCGCGGGAGGGGGCGTCCTCACCGGCATGGGGGATGACGGTGCGCGCGGCCTGCTGGACATCCGCAAGGCCGGTGGCGTCACCTTCGCCCAGGACGAGGCCACCTCCGTGGTCTTCGGCATGCCACGGGCCGCCATCGAGCTGAAGGCGGCCGAGCGCGGGGTGCCCCTCTCCGCCATCCCGGACATCATTCGCATGAGTTGCCGCCGCGGTCCTCTTCCGTCTCGTTCTCCCGGGTCGGCGGAGGGCGCATGAGCCATCCTTTCGCGCCGTCCCTCGTGGCCGGTCCCGTCATCTTCGTCGAGGTGCTTTCGTGAGCTCCAACGCCTCCTCCCAGTCGCTAGGCATCAGTACCAAGTTCACCCTCGTCACCGCGGTCGTCTGTGTCTCCGTGGTTCTCGTCCTCTCCGTGGTGGCCACCCGGCAGATGCGGAGCGGCCTCATTGACAGCACCGTGCGCGAGGGTGAGGCCATCGCCATCGGTTTCGCCGCTGCCGCGGAGCGGGCCACGGCGACCGGTGCCACGTCGATGCAGCCGCTGCTGGACACCTTCCGGAACACCCGGGGGCTGCACTACCTGTACGTGGTGGACGGCGCCAACCAGGTCGTCGCCCACTCCTTCTCGGGGGCGTTCCCCCCCGGGTTGCTCACCGCCAACGAGTTGCGGCCCGAGGAGTTCACCGGGGACGAGCGCGTGAAGGTGCGGGAGGAGATGGAGGTGGCGTCCGAGAGCGGAATGCTGCACACCATCGACGTGGCCGCGCCCCTGTCCGGTGGGACGCGCGGGGTGGTACACGTGGGTCTGGCGCGCGAAGAGCTCGACTCGCAGGTGCTCCGGCTGTGGATCTCCCTGCTGCTGCTGGGCGTGCTGCTCATCGCGGGCGGCGTGGCGGCGGCGGTCTTCCTGGGTCGCTCCATCGTGGGCCCGCTGAGCGCGCTGACCAACATGGCGGCACACATCGTCGAGTCGGGAGATCTCACCCGTCCCATCCAGGTGCAGGGAGGTGGTGAGGTGGGCCAGCTCTCCCAGTCCTTCGCCCAGATGGTGGAGCGGCTGCGCACGGTGACGCTCAACCTCCAGCAGGCCTCGGAGGCCCTCAACGCCTCCACCGAGCAGCTCAACGCCTCCGCGGCCGAGCAGTCGCAGACCATCTCGCGCCAGGCCGCCGCGCTGCAGGAGACGCAGGTGACGGCGCAGGAGATCCGCCAGACGAGCCTCCTGGCCGCGCAGAAGGCCGAGTCCGTGCTCGCCGTGGCCGAGCGCGCCGACGAGCTGGGCCGCACCGGCGAGGCCGCCCTGGAGCAGACCCTCAGTGGCCTCAACGACATCCGCTCCCAGGTGTCGGAGATCGCCCAGAAGATTCTGGAGCTGGGCGTGCGTACCCAGCAGATCGGCGACATCACCCAGACGGTGAAGGACCTGGCGGACCAGTCCAACATGCTCGCGCTCAACGCCGCCATCGAGGCGGTGCGCTCGGGCGAGAACGGCAAGGGCTTCGGCGTGGTGGCGCGCGAGATTCGCGCCCTGGCGGACCAGTCCATCGACTCGACCGACCGCGTGCGCGAGCTGCTGGACGACATCACCACCTCGGTGTCCACCGCCGTGCGCATCACCGAGCGCGGCTCGCAGCGCATGGAGGCTGGCCTGGAGCAGGTGCGCTCCTACGGCAAGAACCTGCGCGAGCTGACCGCTATCATCCAGGACAACGCGGCCTCCGTGCGGCAGATCGCCGCCGCCGTCAGCCAGCAGAACGTGGGCATCAACCAGATCACCGTCGCGGTGAACGACCTGTCCAAGATGATGGACGAGACCGTGTCCCGCATCGGCGCCACGGGCGAGGCCGCCACCACGCTGCAGCTCATCTCGGATCAGCTCAGCAGCGCGGTGAAGACCTACCAGGTGGGGTAGGCGCTCCGGTTGGGAGCACCCGGGGCCAGGAGAGGGGAGTCCCTCCCTCCTGGCCCTTCTCGTTGCGGGA
>QKJM01000361.1 GCA_003249315.1 Archangium sp. | reverse complement strand
AGAGCAGCCTCGAGCAGGTCTGCTGCAAGGCGTCCTGGGTGGAGGCGGGCCATCGCTCGGGCTGCTCGCAGACGGTGCTCATGCACTCCACGCTCGCCGTCACCATGACCAGCTCACTGACCTGGCCGGCGTCCGCGCCCATGACGGCGGCGAAGCGGGGGCACACGCGAGCCATGTGCTCGCTCCAGACGCCTCCCAACTCGCGACCGAGGAGAAGGGAGGCCGGCCGCGCGGCCGAGGACCTGAAGCCACCGGGCTCCGAGCCACCAGGGGACGAGGCGCGCGAGGCGTAGCGGAAGGCGAGGGTGCCCACCACTCCCAGCACGGCGGCGAGGATGGCGAGGACGGGGAAGCCGAGCCCGGAGCGCTTCGGTGGAGTCGGAGCTGGCCTGGGCGTGTCCGCCCCTCCCTTCCTCTTCTTGCGAGCGGCGAGCGCCACCGGCACGAGCACCAGCAAGGCGGGGAGCGCGAGGGAGTGCGGGGAGGTTCCATCCACCAGGAGCATGGGAGGGGACTGTAGACCACCCTCGGGCTCCAGGCCTGCCCCTGTCTGGCGGGGGCGCGGCGAGGGCCGTGTGCCTCCCGGTGTCGACGTCCGGTTGCGCCAGTGTGCCGCTGAAGAGCACGGAGCGGCCACGGGACTGTCCGGATGCGGCGCTCGTCGCCATGGCGCGGCTCGGTATCGCGCCAGTGGATTCCCGCAGTATCCTCCTCGATATCAACCAGCCGGGTGGATTCAACCATTTCGGAGGTGAGAAGCTCCAAGTCAACTGCACCCGGGCGGAGCTTCGTGACGGCCGGGAGCTGCCGTTCTGCGGAGCGCCTGGCTTCGCAATGGACAAACTCGAGTACTCATCCCCCAGGCCGGGCCCCAAGGCGATGCCCATCAACATCGTCAGCAGCTTCCTGAAGCCCGTGCAGGTCCGGCAGGAAGCTTGCGCTCCGGGTCGCGGCATTGCTAAGGCGCGAGCACGTTCCGAGCCACTCGGGGGGAGTTCATGGAAGCAGAGAGTCGCGTCGTACAGGCGGGAGGGGGCTTGGCGGGAGTGGAGCTGGCGCCCTTCTTCGAGTCGTGCCCGCTGTGTGGGGGGACGAGGTCGGCGGAGGAGTCGACGCAGGAGCGGTGGCGCTTCGTCCGGTGCGAGGGGTGCGGGCTGGTGTTCAAGGACCGGGCGGTCGTGGGGAGCGCGGAGGAGGACTCCGCGTACTACCACGCGGAGTACGCGGAGGGGAGGAAGGCGGGGCGGCAACAGCGGTACGGGCACCGGGTGGCGAAGGCGCGCCGGCAGATTCGCGCGGGCTTGAGGTACGTGCGGGCGCGGCGGGTGTTGGACGTGGGGTGCAGCTACGGGTACGCGGTGCAGGCGGGGTTGGACCTGGGGTTGGAGTCGAGCGGGGTGGACATCAGCGCGCACGTGGTGGAGGCGTGCCGGGAGCGCGGGTACGACGCGCACGTGGGGACGCTGGAGCAGATGCCCTTCGAGGACGGGCGCTTCGACCTCATCGTCATGAAGCACGTGTTGGAGCACGCGCGGAGCCCGGCCCAGGCGCTGGCGGAGGCACGACGGCTGCTGGCGCCGGGGGGCGTGCTGGTGGTGGCGGTCCCGGACGTGGAGTACTGGAAGTACAGCGTGTATGAGGCGCGGGCGAAGGGGTACCGGGGAAAGCTGGGGTGGGAGCACCACGTGTACTACTCGGCGCGGACGCTGGAGCGGATGCTGGAGCAGCACGGCTTCCAGGTGCGGGCGCGGAGCAAGGCGGTGGTACTGCCCGCGAGCTCGGCGCTCGGGCGGATGTGGGAGTCCTTGAGGTGGGCCGGCATCTCCCTGTGGCAGGGATTGGCGCGGCTGACGCGGACGCGGCGCGAGCTCTTCTTCGTGGCCTCCCGGGAGTGAGAGGGCACGGTCCAGAAGTGATTTCTGTAGATCTCCCCTGACAAGCGCTCTCCCGCGGCCCGGGCTGGAATGTCTGCTTTTGGATGGCGGCTCGGTTGACGAGTGGATGCTGCTGGGGGTGTTTCGTTCACCCCTGACCGTTGTGGGGGGGGGCCGGACTCACGCTTTCGAGGTGCGCGTGTTACCGCCTGAAGATGCGCGCCTGCTCTCTCACGTTCTGGCATCCAGGAGCTTCCCGGGCCGATTTGTCGGGCCTGCGCGCGTGCTCGCGAAGGATTCCTGATGCAGGTGGAGGGGCCATGAAAGGCAAGCACATCCTCATCGCTGGAGGGGCGGGTTTCAGCGGCTCTCATCTGGCGGACCCTTCGCGGGAGCGCGGGGGGGCGACGGTATGACGGGCGGGAGCGAGGGACAGGGGCGCGGGCTGTCACCCGCTGCGGGGCGCCTGGGACTGGTGGAGTCCTTCTCGCCCGGGGCGCACGCGCGGGTGGAACGCGCGCTGGAGCTGCTGCGTATATTGGGGGTGAGGGAGCTGCGCACGGAGATTTCCTGGGCGGACGCGACCAGCCCGGAGGGCGAGGCCTGGCAGGCCTGGTTGATGCAGCGTCTGGCCCGGGAGGTGCGGGTGGTGCCCTGCCTCACGGGGACGCCGCCCGGGCTGGGGGTGGAGCCCCGGCGCAACGCCCCTCCACGAGAGGCCCGGGCGTATGGGGAGTTCGTCGAGTCCTTCCTCGCGCGCCACGGCCGCCACGTGGAGTGGGTGGAGCTGTGGAGCGCGCCCGAGCGCCGCGCTTCCTATGACTGGCGGTTGGACCCCGAGTGGGAGACGTTCTCCGCCATGGTGGAGGACGCGGCCCGCCGGGTGCGCGCCGCGGGCCGGAAGGTGGCGCTGGGCGGCGCGGTGGATGCGCTGTGGCTCTCGCGCCTGCTGGAGAGGACGGGGGAGGATGCCTTCGACGCGGTGGGGGTGCAGGGCTTCCCCTGTCTGGATGAGGCGCAGTGGACGGGCTGGGAGGCGTGGCTGGCGCCGGTGCGGCGGGTGCTGGCCCGGCATGGCTCTCGTGCGGCGCTGTGGCTGAGCGCGGCCGGGTACTCCACCTGGCGCCAGGACGAGCGGAAACAGCTCGAGGCCTTCCTCGAGGCCACCGAGGCCCCGGTGGAGCGCCTGTACTGGTACGCCCTGCGCGACGCGGAGTCCGAGGGGGCGGAGGCCCCGGCCGACGAGCGCTCCCTCCACTTCGGCCTGGTGCGGGAGGAGGGCGCGCCCAAGCTGCTCTTCCGCCTGTGGGCGGAGCACGGCTTCGAGGGACTGGGCGAGCAGCGGCGTCACCTGGAGCCCCCTCCTCGGCGGACCGGGCCGGAGAAGCGGGTGGTCGTCTTTGGCGGGGCGGGCTTCATCGGCGCCAACGTGGCGCACCGCTACCTGGAGGACGGGCGGCGGGTGCTCGTCTATGACAACCTCACTCGCGCCGGGGCGGAGCGCAACCTGCGCTGGCTGAAGGCCCGGCACGGCTCGCAGGTGGAGGTGGAGGTGGCGGACGTGCGCGACGCCCACGCCGTGCGCGAGGCGGTGCGCCGCGCCGAGGAGGTGTACCACCTCGCCGCCCAGGTATCCGTCTCCACCAGCCTCTCCGGCCCGGTGGACGACTTCGAGGTGAATGCCCGCGGCACCCTCAACGTACTGGAGGCGGTGCGCGCGCGGGAGACGCCTCCGCCGCTCCTCTTCACCTCCACCCGCAAGGTGTACGGCGGCCTCACCGGCCTGCGCTTCGTCCCCACCGGCCGGCGCTACGAGCCGGTGGACCTGGAGGCGCGCATGCAGGGCATCGGCGAGCGCTGCTCGCTGGACTTCGAGAGCCCCTTCGGCTGCTCCAAGGGCGCGGCGGACCAGTACGTGTTGGACTACGCGCGCACCTGGGGTCTGCCTCTCTCGGTGTTCCGGATGAGCTGCATCTACGGCCCGTGGCAGCTCGGCACGGAGGACCACGGGTGGGTGGCCCACTTCCTCCTCGGCGTCCTGCGGCGCCAGCCCATCACCCTCTACGGGGACGGCATGCAGGTGCGGGACCTCCTCTTCGTGGATGACCTGGTGGCTGCCTTCCGGGTGGCCATGGCCCACCTGGCGCAGGGGCGGCTGGCTGGTCAGGTATTCAACATCGGTGGTGGCCCCCAGCGCGCTGTCAGCCTGCTGGAGCTGCTGGAGTCCATTGGGGAGTTCGTCGGTCACCCGCCAGAGGTGCGCTTCGAGGACTGGCGACCGGGGGATCCTCGTTACTATGTGTCCGACACGCGCAAGTTCCAGGCGGCCACCGGCTGGGCGCCGAAGGTGGGGGTACGCGAGGGGGTGAGCCGTCTCCACGACTGGCTGCTGGAGCCGTGGGGCGGTTCGCACCATCGAACACTCGAGAGGAAGGAGGAGCGTGAGGTCATCCACGGATAGAGCGGCGCCTCCCGTGGAGGAGGTGCGACGGGTGCTGATGACCGCCGACACCGTCGGCCGGGTGTGGACGTCCGCACTGGAGCTGTGCCGGGCGCTGGGGGCG
>QKJM01000047.1 GCA_003249315.1 Archangium sp. | reverse complement strand
CCCGACACCGTCATGGGAAAGGGGGGAGCGGGTGTAACCGGACCGACCGAGGTCCACGCCCGCCTCGACGAGGATCTCCGCCAGGCTCTCGGCGGTGGGCGCCGTAAACAGGTCGAGGGCCAACCACAGAGCCGCCAGCGGATGGGGAAGGGCTGGCCCAGGGTCTCGCTGCGGGTACTCCCCGTCCACCACCAACGCACTCCTCCCCGCCCCCCCGACGTACAGGGTGCCCAGGCGATCACCCCACCGCACCGGCAGCGTCGTCGGCCCGCGACTCGGCCCGCGAGCCGCGATCCAACGACTCAACACCTTCTGGGGCGGGACGAGGTAGCATACTCCTGGAGTTGCGGTGAGGAGGAGAGTGGTGACACAAAGGAGCACCGAGAGAATGCCGCCGGGCCTCGGTGGGTGGCATCTCGACCTCCTCGGAGCCGGCGTCGTTCCCGAGGAGGGTGTGGGACGCGCGAACGCCACGGACGGAACCGGCCTCAGGAGCCGGTCCTCTCCCGCTGCTCCGCCTCGGACTTGCAATCGATGCACTGGGTGGTCACCGGCCGGGCCTCGAGCCTTTTGTCGCCGATTTCCTCCCCGCAACTCTCGCAATAGCCGAAGGAGCCGTCCTCGATCCGCTGCAGGGCCTCCTGGATCTTCTGGATCAGCTTGCGCTCTCGGTCCCGGATGCGGAGCAGGAAGTTGAGGTCCGACTCCGCGGCAGCGCGGTCGGTGGGATCGGCGTAGCTCTCTTCGCCCTCGCTCAGGTTCGTCATGGTGCTGCGGGCCTCACTCATCAGCTCGTCCAGTCGGGACTGGAGCAAGGCCCGGAAATACTCGGTGCGCTCAGGGTCCATGGTCTTTCCTCGCTTCCTGAAGCTTCGCCGTTGGGAACGCGTTGGGTTCGCTCCGGCGGGTGTGTTATCATCCACGTCCCGAAGGGTGGTGGATTATAACAACAACCAGCGCAGCCTCGGAACCCTTTTCGCCCGATGAGACGCCGACTCCTTATCGCCGTACTCCTCTTCGCGGGCTCTAGCTGGGCCGCGACTCCTCGCCTGGACACGCTGGACGCGCGCGCGCTGGGCATGGGGGGAGCCTTGCGCACCCTCACCGGCCCGATCGCCGCCGCCCGCCTCAACCCCGCGGCACTGGGCACGGTGCGGGGCTTCTTTGCCGGAACAACCTACGCCACGCGCCGCGCCGACTCCCTGGACGCCCTGTCCTTCACCCTGGTGGACAACGTCACCTCCCCCCTGGGCGGAGCCCTTCAGTACCTTCGCCTGCAAGGCCGTGAGGAGCGCGAGGACATGAGCCTGAGCCTGGCGGCAGGCAGGGGCGGTATGTGGTGGGGGTTTACCGTCCGCTACGTACACGGCCGCGGGCGGGGCGAAGCTGAGTGGCACGACGTGTTCACCGGAGACGTCGGGGTGTTGTTGGAACGGCCCAGCGGCGTTCGCGTGGCGGTCGTCGGTCACGACCTCGTGGACACGCCCCTCGACTTCCTGGAACGCAGGGTCGCGCTGGCGGTTTCCAAGTCCGACCTGTGGGGCTGGGCCGTGGAGGGGGACATCGTACGGGACCTCGACGAGGACTTCGCCCAAGGCTTGGACTTCCATCTCGGCGCCGAGTACGCGGTCGGGGATACCCCTTGGCGGTTACGCCTGGGGCAGTTCTGGCGGGGAGATACGGGCAAGGACTATGCGTCCGCGGGCGCTGGCTGGTCTTGGCGAAACATCAACGTCGGCTACGCAGTCCAAAAGACCCGCCAAAGGGGTGGGGAGTTCCTGCACGTGTTCAGCGTGGACGGGAGCTTCTGACGGAGAACCTCCGCAGAGACAAATTCCCGGGGCCGGCCACCCCGGCCGGTAGTCTTCGGCCCTAGCCCTCGCGCTCGTAGACGCCGCTCTTCCCCCCCTCCTTCCGCATGAGCCGCACGTCTCCGATCACCATCCCCTTGTCCACCGCCTTGCACATGTCGTAGACCGTCAAAGCCGCCACACTCACGGCGGTCAGCGCCTCCATCTCCACGCCGGTCTTCCCGGTCACCCGGGCCTCACTCCGGATGTCGACCCGATGATCCTCGGCCACGAGGGAGAACTCGACGCTCACAGAAGTGAGCGGGAGGGGGTGACACAGCGGGATCAGGTCGGCCGTCCGCTTCGCAGCCATGATGCCGGCGAGGCGTGCCACCTGGAGCACGTCTCCTTTCTCCAGGGATCGGTCGGTGATGCGGCGGTAGGTCTCCGGGCCAACCCACACGCTACCTGCCGCCACCGCGCGGCGCTCGCTCGGGTCCTTGGCCGTGACGTCCACCATCCGCGCGCCCCCCGACTCGTCAAAGTGGGTCAGCTTCGGCTCGCTCACGGCTACTCCTCCACCGTGATCCCGTCGACGACGAGGAAGTTGTAGTCCACACCCAGGTGGTCGAAGGTGCCGTACGCGGTGACCACGGCCCCCTTCTTCAGGTTCAAGAGCCGGTCCGCCTGTTCATCGTCCTTCCGCAGGTACAAGCGCACCAGGCTCGGCGTTCCCAAGGCAAAGCAGAAATAGTCCCGCGTGTTGATCTTGGTCTTGCGAATCTGGTAGCAGAAGTCACTGCCGGTAAAGAGGAAGCTCCCGGTAAAGCGGACCTTCTTTCCGTCGTACTGATCCGGGGATTTGATCAGGTCTGCCTGGCTCACCTGCGCGTACTCAGCTGGAGTCACCTCCCCCGCCCCTACCACCGTTGGCAGCAACAGCAAAAGGGCAACCGTCCACACCTTCGCCCGGTTCATCCTCCTTCTCCTCTCCGCGCCGTCGCGGCGCCACCCCCGTTCTGGCCTGCCCGGGCGCAAGCGAGCACCCAGACCTGCTCGGCACAGCGCCCTTCCCGTGCCAGCTCTTCCCCGAGACCTTCCACCACCCTGCGCCGTTCGGGATAGGGCACCGTGGGCAGCAGGCCGGCGCTCATGGGCTCCTGCCCGTAGAAAGCCACGAATCGCTCAGGGGTGAGCTGCACTCGCAAGCGGCGCACCGCCGGCGGCGCAAAAAACTTCCCCAGGTGGGCTGAAACTACCGGCCATGGAGCCAGGGCATGGCGACCGGCCGGAAGGCCCCGCCTGGCAAGGAGCTCGGGCACCGCCAGGTCCGGGTCCCAGAAAACCCCCTCTAGGTTCGCAAGATACACGTGGCCGTCCGCACGAAGCACCGCCCGAGTCGCTGCCAGGGAGGCCTCGGCGTCGGGTAGCAAGAAGAGGACTGCGTTATAGATGACGGCGTCGAACGAGGTGCGAAACCCGTTTGCGAAGTGGCAGCCATCCATCTGCGCGACGCAGGTCCCAGCACCGAGCCGGGCCGTTGCGCGCCGCAGCATGGACAGGGAGACATCGATACCCACGGCGAGGCCATTCTCCCCGACCGTTTGGGACAACCGCGCCAACGACGCCCCCGTTCCGCAGCCCACGTCAAGCACCCGCCGACCAGCCAGAGATGGCCCCAGGGAGATCAGCTCGTCCAGCAGGCCAGCGAAGAATTCCGTGGTGCCCTCGAATCGGTCGTAGTCGGAAGCGCCCCGATCGAAGGCCCCCCGAATCCGTTCGCGGATCTTTCGGCTTCGCTCCTCAGCCGCCGCGTCTCCGGCTTGGGTGCGCACGGGTTCGTGTCCCAAAACTTCGGCTCCCTCTCTTGGGTCGGCCGAGCGGTTTCCCCTGGCCCGGCAGGCCTCATTGTAGCAGGAGCTTCCGAACCCACCCAAACCCAAAGGCCCGATGGGTTGAGGTCCCGGTGCCCCGCTTGACCGTCGCCGGAAGCCGCTGCTACAAAGGCGTGTCTCGAATTCCGGAGGCCCCGCATTGCTCCACCACGCCGCGGGCGTCCGCCAGGAGGGTTGTCCGCCGTGCTCGCCGAGCGCATCCTCACCCCGATCCTTCGTTTCGTGAACCGACGGGTCCTCTCCCTGGAGGCGTCCCGGAGCGTCACGCTCCCGGGGCCCAAACCCGGGGAGCGCTACCTGCTCTACCTTCACGTCCCCTTTTGCCAACGCCTCTGTCCTTACTGCTCCTTCAACCGGTTCCCATTCGCAGAGGATCCGGCTCGGGCCTATTTCCGGAGGGTCCGAGAGGAGATGCGCCTGGTCGCGGACCTGGGCTACGACTTCCCCGCCGTGTACGTGGGCGGCGGCACGCCCACCATCCTGGTGGACGAACTGGCGGACACGCTCGACCTGGCTCGGTCCCTGTTTCGGGTCCGGGAGGTGTCCTGCGAAACAAACCCGAACCACCTCATCCCCGAGGTCGTGGAGGAACTCCGAGAGCGGGTGCAGCGCCTCTCTGTGGGCGTACAGAGCTTCGATGATGGCCTGCTACGGCAGATGGACCGCTACGACAAGTACGGCAGCGGTGCCGAGATCCTGGAGCGACTGCAGCAGACGGCGGGACGCTTCCACTCCCTCAACGTGGACATGATCTTC
>QKJM01000293.1 GCA_003249315.1 Archangium sp. | reverse complement strand
GGTCATCGCTGGCGTCGGCCTCGATGAGGACGGTGCCGGTGATGGTGGCGCCCGCGGCGGGAGAGGTGATGGAGACGGAGGGAGGCGTCAGGTCGTTGTCGAAGATGACGGAGACGCCAGAGGAGGTGGTGGAGTTGCCCGCGGTGTCGAAGGCCACGGCGGTGAGGGTGCGCGTGGCGTTGCTGTAGTTGCGGGAGTTGAAGCTGCACGAGAAGGGCGCGGAGGTGGCCGTGCAGAGCTTGGTGCCGCCGATGCGGAACTCGACCCTGGCGATGCCCACCTCGTCGGTGGCGGTGGCCTCGCAGGTGGCGGTGCCGGTGAAGCTCGCGCCGTCGGTGGGGGAGAGGATCGCCACCGAGGGGGGGGTGAAGTCATTGTCGGCGATGACGGTGACGGGGGTGGAGATGACCATGTTGCCCGTCGTGTCGTAGGCCGTGGCGGTGAGCGTCCGGGGTCCGTTGGGGCCGTTGCGGGAGTTCCACGAGAAGGTGTAGGGCGCCGAGGTGTCGGTGCCCAACAGGGTGGAGCCTTCGTGGAACTCCACCTTGGCGATGCCCACGTTGTCGGTGGCGGTGGCCGAGAGGGTGAGGGTTCCCAGGACGACGGCGCCCTCGGTGGGCGAGGTGAGGGCCACGGTGGGAGGAACCAGGTCGTTGCTGGTGGTGACGTTCACGGTGGCCGAGGAGGTGGAGAAGCCGGTCGCGTCGAAGGCCCGTGCCCAGAGGGAGTGGCTGCCGTTGGCCACGGTGAAGGACTCCCAGACGAGGGAGTAGGGAGCGGAGGTGGCGGTGCCGAGCAGGGTGGAGCCGTCGTAGAACTCGACGCGGGTCACGCCGAAGTTGTCGCTGGCGTTGCTCGAGAGGGTGACGGTGCCCGAGAGCGAGGCGCCCTCGGTGGGCGAGGTGATGGCCACGGTGGGCGGCTGGGTGTCCACCTCCGTGCCCACGGCGAACACCAGATCGTCGTGGTCATCCGTGGCGCCGGTGGTGCATTCGGAGGTGTTGCCGCCGCTCCGGTAGACGGCGCGCACGGCCTGGAAGTTGCCCGAGGGCAGGAAGTGCGTGGTCGACAGCACCCGCTGGCCGGTGCCGGGCGGTGTCAACGTGGTGAGGTACGTCCACGACGGGTCGTTCGCGTCCGCCGCGTAGAAGAGATCCAACCGTTCCTGGCTCGTCGAGGTGGCCCAGACCGTGACGTCGATCTTCACCGCCTTGCCAGGAGCGAAGAGGGTGCCGTCCTCTCGCGTGATGAGGATCTGATCGATCGAAGGGCTGCCATGGAAGTTGCCGCTCGTGCCGTCCGCGCAGGAGTCACCCAGGGTGTTGGGCTGATTGGGCTCGGGGCCGAGGTTGGCGCGGCCATTCAGCAGCTTCGAGGAGTCGCAGCGGGACTCCAGGGTAGCGCAGAGGGGCGTTCCGAACGTGACGTCGTACTCGGCGGTGCCGGGATGGACGATGTTCACGATGACGCTGGTGCTGTTCTTGTAGTTGCCGGTGGAATCGTAGGCGCGAGCCCAGAGGGACCAGGTGCCATTGAGCAGGGTGGTGGTGTCCCAGGAGAAGGAGAAGGGAGCGGAGGTGTCGGTGCCGAGCGGGATGCCGCCCCTGTAGAACTCCACCTTCGTCACGATGCCCCGGTCGTCGCTGGCGTCGGCTTCGATGAGGACGGTGCCGGTGACGTTGGCGCCCGCCGTGGGAGAGGTGATGGAGATGGTGGGAGGCGTCAGATCGTTGTCGAAGGTGACGGAGACGCCAGGGGAGGTGGAGGAGTTGCCGGCGGCGTCGAAGGCCACTGCGGTGAGGGTGCGCGTGCCGTTGCTCTGGTAGCGGGAATTGAAGCTGCATGAGTAGGGCGCGGAGGTGGCCGAGCAGAGCTTGGTGCCGCCGATGCGGAACTCGACGCGGCTCACGCCCACGTCATCGCTGGCGGTGGCCTGGCAGGTGGCGGTGCCAGTGAAGGTCGCACCGTCGGTGGGCGAGAGGAGCGCCACCGAGGGGGGCGTGAAGTCATTGTTGGCGGTGACGACGATGGGGGCGGAGACGGTCTTGTTGCCCGCCGTGTCGTAGGCCGTGGCGGTGAGCGTCCGAGGTCCGTTGGGGCCGTTGCGGGAGTTCCACCAGATGGAGTAGGGCGCCGAGGTGTAGGTGCCCACCAGGGTGGAGCCGTCGTGGAACTCCACCTTGGTGACGCCCACGTTGTCGGTGGCGGTGGCCCAGAGGGCGAGGGTTCCCGAGACGACGGCGCCCTCGGTGGGCGAGGTGAGGGCCACGGTGGGGGGCGTCTTGTCGTTGTCGATGGTGATGCTCACGGTGGCCGAGGAGGCGGAGAAGCCGGCCGCATCGAAGGCGCGTGCCCAGAGGGAGTGGTTGCCGTTGGCCTCGGGGTGGGTGTCCCAGGAGAAGGAGTAGGGGGCGGAGGTGTCGGTGCCGAGCAGGGTGGCGCCGTCGTAGAACTCGACGTGGCTCACGCCGAAGTTGTCGGTGGCGGTGGCCGAGAGGGTGACGGTGTCCTTGAGCGTGCTGCCCGCGGCCGGGGAGGAGAGGGCCACCGTGGGGGGGGTGTCATCCACTTCCGTGCTCACGGTGAAGATCAGGTCGTCATGGTCATCCAGACCGCCGCCGGTGCAAGGCAGGGGCGAGCCGGAGGTGCGGTAGACACCGCGGACCACCTGCAGGGTGCCCGCGGGCAGGAGGTACGTGGCCGACAGGACCTGGGGGCCGAAATCGTAGGGCCGCAGGGTGGTGAGGTACGTCCACGACGGGTTGTTCGCGTCCGCCGCGTAGAAGAAATCCAACCGCTCGCTGCTGGGCTCCAGGCTGGCCCAGACGGTGGCGTCGATCCGCACCTCCTTGCCAGCGGCGAAGTGGGTGCCGTCCAGGCGGGTGACCTGGAGCCGCTCGAGCGAGGGATCGAACTGGTAGAGGCCCCACAGTGCCTCCAGTCCGTCCGCGCAGCTTCCGCCCACGGTGTTGGGGTAGTTGGGCTCGGGGCCGAACAAGGGGCCACGGCCGAAGAGCAGCTCCTTCGAATCGCACCGGTCGCT
Organism: Archangium sp.; assembly: GCA_003249315.1. Classification (GTDB taxonomy): domain Bacteria; phylum Myxococcota; class Myxococcia; order Myxococcales; family Myxococcaceae; genus QKJM01. The sequence continues at coordinate 1,414 of QKJM01000293.1, read as the reverse complement.
CTCCCCGATACACCGCGGAGCACGCAGCAGGGGATCGTAGCTGGCGACGCCCGGGTTCTCGAGTGTCACCTCCACCGAGCTGGCGCTGCTGTTGCAGGCCCCATCGAAGGCCCGGGCGGTGAGCGTCACCGTGCCATTCTGGGCGTCGTGGCTGTCCCAGACGATCTCATAGGGCGCCGTCGTGTCCGTGCCGATGGAGTGGCCGTCGGCCAGGAACTCCACGTGCGTCACTCCCACGTCGTCGGAGGCGGTGGCGGTGAGGGTGATGTTGCCGCTGAGGAAGGCGCCGCTGGTGGGGGCGGTGAGCGTCACCTGCGGGCGCACCGTGTCGCCCTGGCCCCCCATGCAGGCCGAGTGCAGCAGCCGGTTGGGCGAGCCGAGGCCTGGATCGTAGATGAGATTCGGGGTGGCGCGCGCGACGAGCTCCTCGGAGACCTCGGCGGGCGTGGCCTGGGGGTGCCCCTCCAGGTAGAGCGCGGCGGCGCCGGCGACGTGGGGCGCGGCCATGGAGGTGCCGCTGATGGTGTTGGTGTCCGTGTCGTGCGTGTACCAGGCGGAGGTGATGTCCTCGCCCGGCGCGAAGAGGTCCACGCAGGCGCCGAAGTTGGAGAACCAGGTCCGGCCGTCGTAGCCGTCCGTGGCGCCCACGGTGAGGGCTAGGGGCTCGCGGGCGGGGGAGCGGGTGCAGGCGTCCAGGGACTCGTTGCCCGCGGAGACGACGTAGGTGATGCCCGCGGAGATGGAGGCCGCCACCGCGTCATCGACGGCCTGCGTCGCCGGCGCACCCAGGCTCATGTTGGCCACCGCCGGCTTCACGTGGTTGGCCGTCACCCAGTCAATGCCCGCGAGGAGCTGCTCCAGCGTGCCCTCTCCCGTGCAACTGATGACGCGCACCGCGTGCAGCGTCACGTCCTTGGCCACGCCCCAGGTGCTTCCTCCCACCGTGCCCGCCACGTGGGTGCCGTGCCCGTTGCAGTCCTCCGTGCCCACTCCGTCTCCCACCGCGTCGAAGCCGGCCCCCATCCGCTCTCGCAACTCCTCGTGCGTGGAGCGGATGCCCGTATCGAGGATGTACGCGTGAACCCCGGCACCCGTGTACTCATAGGTGTAGATTCCATCGAGCGGCTGCTCCCGCTGATCGACCCGGTCCAGCCCCCAGGTGGCGTCCGTCTGCGTCCCCGAGAGCGTGACGGTGCGATCCTGCTCGATGTAGCGCACGCGCGCATCCGCGCTCATGCGCAGCGCGGCCTCCTCGGACATGCTGGCGGCGAAGCCCTTCAGTGCGTGGGTGTAGGTACGTCGGACGGTGGCTCCGTGGCTCCTCGCCAGGGAGAGAGAGGCTTGCTCCACCTCCACGCGTGAGGCGCCCACGGCCTCGTCTCGCTCGAGCACGACGATGTAGCGCCCGGGCAGG
>QKJM01000277.1 GCA_003249315.1 Archangium sp. | reverse complement strand
GATTTCGGACGACGAGCAGTTCGAGCGGCTGCTGGAGGGGGAAGGCTTCTCGCTGAAGGAGTACAAGGAGTTCCTGCGCAAGCAGATGGGGCGGATGAAGCTGGTCCAGCTCAAGGTGACGCCGAAGGTGAAGGTGTCGGAGGAGGACCTGAAGTCGGCGTACACGCAGTACGCGAGGATGGAGGGGCAGGACGCGGAGGTCCACGCGAGGCACATCCTGGTGCAGGTAGGCCCCAAGGCGCCGCCGGAGCAGGCGGAGGAAGCAAGGAAGAAGGCGCTGGCGCTGGCGGAGGAGGCGCGCAAGCCAGGAGTGGACTTCGCGGAGCTGGCGAAGGCGAAGAGCGAGGGACCGAGCGCGGAGGACGGAGGGGATCTGGGCTTCTTCAGGCGAGGGGTGATGGTGCCGGAGTTCGAGCGGGCGGCCTTCACGCTGAAGGAGGGAGAGGTGAGCGAGCCGGTGCGGACGCAGTTCGGCTGGCACGTGCTGAAGGTGGAGGAGAGGAGGTCGGTGGAGGTGCCGCCGTTCGAGCAGGTGAAGGACGAGCTGGAGGCGAAGCTGAAGATGCAGAAGACGGAGAAGTTCGTCGACCAGTACGTGCAGGAGCTGAGGCAGAAGGCGGCGGTGGAAGTAAAGATGTAGGGCGAGGGTGCCACGCCAAAGAGGGGTTGAACCCGTGTATGCCCCCTCTCCCTCTGGGAGAGGGCTGGGGTGAGGGTAGACGCGTGACAGAGCGCCCGATAGTCGGAATCTCGCTGGGAGACGTGAGTGGAGTAGGCCCGGAGGTAACGGCGAAGGCGCTGGCAAAGCCAAAACTCCGCCGAGCGCTGGTGCCAGTGGTCTTCGGAGACGGCCCGACGCTGGAGCAACACGGCACCTTCCGCGGCTACGAGCGAGTCACCCCGGAGACACTGGGCCGGGTGACGAAACCCACCGTGTGCGTGGTAACGGAGCTACGGGAGAAGGACCGACACCCGGGCAAACCGACGCGAACGGGAGGAAGAGCCCAATACCGCTACATCGAGGAAGCCATCACCGCGGCGCGAGCGGGGAAGGTGGACGCGCTGTGTACGGCGCCGGTGTCGAAGGAGCAGATAACGAGGGCGGGAATTCCGTTCATGGGGCACACGGAGGTGCTGGCGGAGGCGTGGGGGAGGGAGGTGCTGATGCTGATGGACGGCCCGCGGGTGAGGGTGGCGCTGGCGACGAACCACGTGCCGCTGGCGGAGGTATCGAGGCTGCTGACGGAGGAGCGACTGGTCGGACAACTCCAGTTGCTCTCGAGGAGCCTGAAGCCGGTAGTGGGCCGAGCACCAAGAATTGGCGTGCTGAGCTTCAACCCGCATGCGGGAGAGGGAGGGCTGCTGGGGAGGGAGGAGGTGGAGGTGATAGGGCCAGCGGTGAAGAGGGCGAGGAAGCTGCGAGTGGACGCGCACGGGCCGCTGGCGGCGGACGGGCTGTTCGCGAGGGTGAAGGACTTCCCCTACGACGTGGTGCTGGCGATGTACCATGACCAGGGATTGATTCCGGCGAAGGCGCTGGACTTCGAGCGAACGGTGAACGTGACGCTGGGCCTGCCGGTGCCGAGAACGTCACCGGACCACGGAACGGCATACAGCCTGGCGGGGACGGGGAAGGCGAGCAGCGTCCCGATGGAAGAGGCGCTGCTGAAGGCGGCGCTGCTGGCGGGCAAGGCGCGGGGCTGAGCGCATACCCAGACACGAGGGTGGATGACGATGCTGAACGACGAGGAGATGCTGGGGAAGGCGCTGCACGTGGCGCGAGAAGGGGGCCTGCTCCTGTTGCGCAAGCAAGGCACCGTGCTTCCATTCGGGCTGACGCTCGACCGTGCGGGCGACAATCCCAGGACCTGGTTTCCCCGGGACCAGATGCCACGGGCCTCCTGGGACGAATTGCTCGATGCCACCATCGGGCATCTCGAGCGAAGCATCGACACGGGTGACGTGGGGGCGATCGCCCTCGTCACCACGCTCGAGTCCGGGAATGAATCAGGCCTTGGCATCCAGGTCGAGACCCGCGACTCCTCGCTGTTCCTGGTGTACCCCTATAGCGGAAGCGGTCAGAGCTGGAGTCTCGGAGAGCCCCAGTCGGCGGAGGGGCTGCTGGTGGGACCGCTCCTGGCTGGGCAATGAAAGGGTGTTGAGCTCACGCCCAGTCGACGGGCGCGAAGCACTCGGGGCACTGGCGCTGGATGAAGTCCACCCACTCCAGCGCCTCGGTGAGCACCTCGCGAGCCGGGCGGGCATGGGCCTCCAGGCTCGCGTAGACCTCCCCGAAGCGGTCGACCACTCCCAGCGAGGCCTCCCCGACCCTCACACCGAAGGCCCTCGCGAGCCTGACGGACACGGGGGCCTCCTCCCCCTCTGGCGCCAGCTCCACCAGGACGAGGCCGAGCCCCTGGCGCCGCCACTCGTCCTCCCCGGCGGCCAGGAGTTCACGCAGCTCGCGGCACCGAGCACACGCCTCTCCGTGCAGCAGCGCCACCAGCATCTCCTTGCGCTGCCACAAGTCCTCCGTCCCGTAGCGGCGCCCGTCCGCTCCCTCGAGCTGGAAGAGGGGCACCTTGGAGTGCGTCTCCGTCATCTTCTCCTCCCTGTTCGTTGAACATCCGGAGGCTGCTCCTCCATCGTGTGGCGAACCGCCGGATGATGGGGTGTGATGGCGGCGTGCCATGAACGAAGACAACCTCCAGCAAAGGCTCGAGAAGCTTGGCCGCACCGTCCTCAAGGAAGTGGAGGAGTGGGAGCAGGTGACGCGCGGCAGCCGCCGCAAGGCGATGGAGCAACTGTCGCGGACGGTGGAGCGGAAGCTCGAGCGGGCGTTCAACAAGGAGAAGCGCCGGCAGGAGCGGCGCGAGCGCCGACAGCGGCTGAGAGAGGAGCGACGCGAGCGCCAGCGGCAGGAGGCCTCGGTCCCCGGGGGCCTCTTCTTCATGGCGATGGCCCTGGTGTGCCTGGGCTTCGCCATCTCCCAGCCCCATCTGTGGTGGATGGTCTTCGTCACGCTCGGCCTGGGGAGCGCCGGGGCGCGGCAGCTCCACCTCGCGAGCGAGCGGCGGAGGCTGGAGCGAAGCCCCCGAGAAGAGCCCCCGGAGCTCGTGGCACGCACGGAGCCGGAGACGGCGGCCCCCGAGCAGGCCGAGGGCCCCCACGAGGTGGACGTGCTGTGCGACCAGCTCCTGGCCGACCTGGCGCGGAGCCCGGAGGCCGTGCGCGGCTTCCTCAAGGAGCCGGAGAAGACGGTTCAATCCCTCCGGCAGACGTGCCGCGCGCTCGATGAGCGGCGGCGACAGCTCTTCGCCGAGTGCCCTCCCGAGCGTCTGGAATCCCTCCAGGCCCAGCGCACCGAGCTGCTCCGCAAGCACGCGGCCACCACCGACACGGAGACCCGGCGCAAGCTGGATGACGCCATCCACTCGCTGGGGGGTCAGCTCTCGGCGCTCCAGCAGCTCCAGCGGCGCGCCGAGCGCGTGGATGGTGAGTACACCTCGCTGCTCGTGCTGCTGCAGGAGCTGCGCACCCGCGTCTCGCTGGCCAGGAGCGCGGGCACCCACACCCAGCTCGAAGGACTGCGCCAGAGCGTGCATCGGCTCAACACCGAGCTGGATGCCATCACCGAGGCACTCGACGCCGTGCAGCGCGAGGGGCTGCCCCCCATCGCCGACATCCTCGGCGAGGACATGGGCCACCGCCCCACGCGAGACCGCGAGCGCTCCTGACGCCCTCTCCCAGCGAGCCCGACGAGCAACCCGCCGGGAGGGCGAGCCTCCTCAATACGTGAAGGGGAAGCGGATGGGCTCCCGACGCTGCATGCGGTGCTCGGGGAACGTCCAGGAGCGGATCTCCCCCTCGATGCAGCGGGCGAACGGAGTGCCCTGGAGGGCATCCGTCTCCACGGCGACGTCGGAGAGGTTGCCGCCCGGATGGACGCGCCAGCGCACCACGAAGCGCCCCTTGCCGGAGGCCGGTGTCGGCGGCGAGTACCGCCGGATGCAGGAAGCGATGGCCTCCTTGTGGGCCAACACCACCTCCATGATGTCCGACTGTGAGAGCGAGTCCGGCTGGGACTTCTGGCCGATCGCCGGGGGAACCCAGACGGTGCGCTCCTCGTTCGCCCTCCGCTTCGGCCGCGACGAACTGTCAGCGAAGCCGAGCTCCCGCTCGAAGGCCTTGTCGAGCGCATCGTCGAAGTTCTCGGGATGCTCGGGAGGCAGCTCCTTGCGAGGCTCTGGAGCGGGAGGAGGTGGCGGCGGTGCCACGGCACGAGCCCTCTCCACCTGGGACTCCTGGGCCCGAGCCGGCGGCACACGCCGGGCCGAAGTCACCGGCTCCCGCTCGGGCTCCACTGGCTTGACGGGAGCCGCGGGGGCGGATGGGCGCGCGGGCACGGGAGCGCGGCGAGGCTCCTGCTTCTCGGGCGGCTTCGTGGGCGCGGCGACGATACTGGCC
>QKJM01000958.1 GCA_003249315.1 Archangium sp. | reverse complement strand
TGGAGAAGACGGCCACGCCCGCGGACATCAAGCGGGCCTTCTACCGGGAGAGCCGCACCTACCACCCTGACCGCTTCTTCCACCTGGAGGACCAGGAGCTCAAGGACCAGGTACACGAGCTCTACAAGCGCGTCACCGAGTCCTACTACGTCCTGAGGGACGACTCGAAGCGCCGGCAGTACCTCGCCGACGTGACGGGTCCCGAGCGGGCCCAGAAGCTGCGATTCACCGAGTCCTCCGAGGCCGAGACACGCGCCGCCTCCAAGCGACAGCAGGAAGAGCAGATCGGCTTGCACCCCAAGGGGCGCCAGTTCTACCAGTCGGGTGTGGCCGACGCGAACGCGGGGCGGTGGTCCGCCGCCGAGCGCAATCTGAAGATGGCGCTCACCTACGAGCCGGCCAACGCGCGTTACAAGGAGAAGCTCGCCGAGGTGCAGAAGGTCATCAACGAGGAGTCGCGCAACAAGGGCGACGCCTTCAAGATCCGCTGACGCGCACCCGGAGAGAACCCCATGACCCTCGATCTGATCCTCCTGGGGCTGGTGCTCCTCTTCGCGATAGCGGGCGCCATCACCGGAGCGGCGAAGCAGATCGCCCACCTGGTGGCGCTGGTGGTGGCCTGGTTCGCCTCCCGGACGCTGGGTCCGGTGGTGGCACCACGTCTGTCGGAGGCGATGGGCGGAGTGCCGCTGCTGATCGGGACGATCGCCGGGACGATCCTCCTGTTCATCGTGGTGCTGGTGGTGGTGCGCTTCGCCCTCACCGCGCTGCTCAAGCGGCTCTTCCGCGGGAAGGATCCGGAGAACCGGGGCGTGGACGGAGTGCTGGGCTTCGTGATGGGCGGGGCGAAGGTGGCGGCCATCGCCTATGTGATCGTAAGCGGGCTCGTCTTCGTGGAGCAGAACGTGGTGGTGTCGGGCAAGCGCCTGGGCTTGTCGCCCAAGGACTCGATGGCCTTCGGGCTGGCCCGCCGCTACAACCTCTTCGAGCTGACGCAGTTCTCCTCGCTGAAGGATTTGATGTCCATGGCGAGGGTGGCCCGAAACCCGGAGCAGGCACGGCGGCTGGCGGAGGAGCCGGCCTTCAAGTCGCTGAAGCAGGATCCGCGCTTCCAGCGGGCGATCTCGGACAAGCGGTTCCGCACGGCCCTGGAGCGGGGGGACACCCAGGCGCTGCTGCGCAATGACGCCATCCTCCAGCTCTTGCAGGATCCAGACTTCGTGGCCCGTCTGGCAGCGGCGGCACGCGCCTCGCAGCGCGAGTGATTCAGAGCCCCACGCCGATCTCCTCCAGCTCTCCCAGGCGAGCGCGGACGAAATCCCCGTCCACCTCGACGTGGTGGCGGCGTCGCTCGGGAGCCTCGAACATCACGTCCCCCATCACGTGCTCGAGGATGGAGCGCAGGCCGCGCGCCCCCAGCTCCTTCTTCACGGAGAAGCGCACCACCTCGCGCAGGGCCTCCTCGGTGAACTCCAGCTCGATGCCGTCCACCTCCAGCAGCTCTCGAAACTCACGGATGATGGAGTCCGGTGGCTCGGTGAGGACGTGCAACAGGTCCTCCTCCCCCAGCAGCTCGAGCTGCACCACCACGGGCAGACGCCCCAGGAACTCGGACAGCATCCCGTAGTCCACCAACTGCCGGGTGGAGATCCGCCGGCGCCCCAGGGGTCCCCCCTGCGCCCCAAAGCCCAGGGGGCGAGACTCGGAGGCCCCGTAGTGGATCAGGTCCGAGAAGGTGCCCGCGCAGATGAAGAGGATGTCCCGGGTGTCGATGGCGACGAAGTCCCCCCGGTTCCACGCCTGGGAGACGTTCATGGGGACATACACCTCCCGGCCCTCCAGCAGCTTGAGGAGCGACTGCTGGACGCCCTCGCCTCCGATGTCCCGGCTCCCGGCCCCGTTGCGGGCCCCCTGGGTGCGGCGGGCGATCTTGTCCACCTCGTCGATGAAGATGATCCCCCGCTGGGCATCCTCGATGGAGTGGTTCGCCTTGAAGAGCAGGTCGGCCACCATGACCTCCACGTCCTTCCCGTAGTAGCCGGCCTCGGTGTACTCGGTGGCGTCCACGGTGGTGAAGGGGACGGCGAGGATCTCCGCCAGGTTGCGCGCGATGTGTGTCTTGCCGCTACCTGTGGGACCGATCAACAGGACGTTGGACTTGCGCAGCAGCGAGGTGCGCCGCAGCCGGCGCGCCTGGATCCGTTTCAAGTGGTTGTGGGCGGCGATGGCCACGGCCCGCTTTGCCGCCTCCTGGCCGATGACGTAGCGATCCATCCGCTCGTAGACTTCCCGCGGGGTCAGCAACGGCAGGTCCCGGCGCGCCGAAGACTCCATGTACCCTCCCCTTCGTTCCATGCGGCCTCCCGAACATTCCCTGGACCAAGGGTAGGAATCCGCCGAAAGACAGCCCACCCGGAGCAGGGGGCCGAGGGGGCGTCCGGAGGCGGCTGGCCGGATGCCCCTCAACCAGGGGTTGAACCCGGGGAGCTTTCCCGATAGTTCCCGCGCGCCGTTATTGTTGGAGAAGGTCCATCCATCTCTCGTCCGGGAGCGCAAAAACGCCGATGCCACCGATCAACACACCGCACCGCTGGACCATCGCCGATGCCACCGACATCTATGGCATCCGCAACTGGGGCTCGCCCTACTTCGGCGTCAACGAGAAGGGGCACGTGTGCGTGCATCCCGATGGTCCCACGGCTCCCAACATGGACTTGAAGGAGCTGGTGGACGAGGTGCGCCGCCGGGGCATCGGCCTGCCGCTGCTGATCCGCTTCACGGACGTGCTGCGCCACCGGGTGTTGCACATCAACCAGGCGTTCCGGAAGGCGATCGCGGACCACAACTACAAGGGCCTCTACCAGGGGGTCTACCCGATCAAGGTGAACCAGCACCGGTTCGTGGTGGAGACGCTGGTGGAGACGGGCAAGCAGTTCAACTACGGCCTGGAGGCCGGCAGCAAGCCGGAGCTGCTGGCGGTGATGGCGCTGTTGGATCAGGACGACGCGCTCGTCATCTGCAACGGCTACAAGGACGAGGAGTACGTCGAGACGGCGCTGCGCTTCTCGCGCCTGGGCCGGAAGGTGATCCTCGTGGTGGAGAAGCCCTCGGAGCTGCCGCTGATCGCCGAGGTGGCGCGCAAGACGGGCATCCAGCCGCGGCTGGGCATCCGGGTGAAGCTGTCCACGCGCGGAGCGGGCAAGTGGGAGGCCTCGGGTGGAGACCGCTCGAAGTTCGGCCTGTCCTCCTCGGAGCTGATGAGCGCCATCGGCTTCATGAAGGAGACGGGGATGCTGGACTGCTTCGAGCTGCTGCACTTCCACCTGGGCAGCCAGATCTCCAACATCCGCAGCGTGAAGAACGCGCTGCGCGAGGTGGGCCGCTTCTACGTGGAGGTGGCACGCCTGGGGGCCCCGCTGAAGTACCTGGACGTGGGCGGCGGCCTGGGCGTGGACTACGACGGCTCGCAGACGAACTTCGCCTCGTCCATGAACTACACCACCGAGGAGTACGCCAACGACGTGGTGTTCGCGGTGATGGAGGCGTGTGACGCCGCGGGGGTGAAGCACCCCATCCTGGTGTCCGAGTCGGGCCGGGCGGTGGTGGCCCACCACGCGGTGCTGGTGGTGGACGTGCTGGGCACCAGCGAGTTCGACCCGGTCCACGTGCCGGACAAGGACAAGGTGGACGAGAAGACGCCCTCCGTGGTGCGCAACCTCATGTCCACCTTCCGCGAGGTGACCAACAAGAACCTGCTGGAGGCCTACCACGACGCCCAGGAGTACAAGGAGGAGAGCCTGACCCTCTTCTCCCTGGGACACCTGTCGCTGGAGCAGCGGGTGATGGCCGAGAACATCTTCTGGGCCCTGTGCCAGAAGATCATGCGGATCGCTCGCGAGTCGGGCGAGGTGCCCGAGGAGCTGGAGGCGCTGGAGAAGCAGATCTCCGACACCTACTTCTGCAACTTCTCGGTGTTCCAGTCGCTGCCGGACTCGTGGGCGATCGATCAGCTCTTCCCGATCATGCCCATCCACCGGCTGCAGGAGCGACCCTCGCGCAAGGCCGTGCTCGCGGACATCACCTGCGACTCGGACGGGAAGATCGAGCACTTCATCGACAAGCGCGAGGTGAAGGACTCGCTGGAGCTGCACCCGCTCAACGACGACGACTACTACCTGGGCATCTTCCTGGTGGGGGCGTACCAGGAGATCCTCGGCGATCTGCACAACCTCTTCGGTGACACCCACGCGGTGCAGGTGTCGCTGGCACCGAACGGGGGGTACCTGATCGATCACGTGGTGCCGGGCGACACGGTGACCGAGGTGCTCAACTACGTGAGCTTCAACAAGGACGACATGGTGGCGAAGGTGCGCAAGTCCACGGAGGTGGCCCTGCGCAACGGGCGGATCTCCCTGGACGAGTCGCGCCAGCTCCTGCGATCGTACGAGGAGGGCCTGTCGGGCTACACGTA
>QKJM01000583.1 GCA_003249315.1 Archangium sp. | reverse complement strand
GCCCCGTGGCGCAGGGGAGTTGAAACCCTCGGGTGCGAGGAAGCTCAGGAGAACTGAAGCACCCGTACCTTGAGGGCCACTGGCTGCTCGGGGGAGACGGGAAAGTCCACGGGCGAGGGCCCCAGACTCTTCACCGCCTGGCCCTGTCGCCCGGCGCGGGCCACCCCCTCGGCCACCATGGCCTCGAAGCGGCGGGGCGCCAGGGTGGCGAGATTGCAGCAGGCCACCAGCCGACCTCCGGGGGACACCACCCGGGCACAGGCCTCGGCCAGGGAGGCATAGTCCTTCGCGGCGGAGAAGCGGCTGCGGCGCGTGGTGGCGAAGGAGGGCGGATCCGCCACCACCACGTCGAACGTCTCTTCCTTCCGTGCCAGCCGGCCGAGCCACTCGAAGACATCCCCGGCCACGTAGTCGTACCGGTCCACCGGCTGATCGTTGAGGCGGGCATTCTCCTCGCCCCACTCCAGCACCCGGCGGCTGGCATCCACGTTGAGGGAGCGACGGGCCCCTCCCGCAGTGGCCGCCACGCCGAAGCCGCACGTATAGGCGAAGAGATTGAGGACGGAGAGTCCTCTCACCTCCCCGGCCAGCCACCTCCGCGTGTCGCGCATGTCCAGGTACAGGCCCACCGACAGCCCTTGCGCCGGACGGATCAGGAAGCGCAGGCCGTTCTCCTTCGCCACCAGCGACTCCACCGCCTCGCCCCGGGCGGGCTCCTCGGGGGCGAGCTGCTCCTTCGCCACGTTGGCCAGGTGTCGCGCCTCGCGCGGACGCCGCTTCAGGTACAGGCTCCGAGGCTTCCAGGTGGCCACGAGCGCGTCCAGCAGCACCTCCTCCTCGGCCAGGGAGAAGTCGCGGTAGAGGCTCGCCACATACACGTCCTCGAAGACATCCACCGTTACCTCGGGGACGCCGTCGGGCTCGCCGTTGACGAGCCGGAAGGCCGTGGTGTCCGGATCCTCCCACAGGGGCCGGCGCCGCTCGCCTGCCGCGCGCAGCACATCCACCAGCGCACCACGGGCACTCATCCGCCCGACACCGGCTCGACCGAGGGGAGCTCGGACTCCGGGAGGCGGGCACGCGCCCACACGTCCGAGAGGACCCGGGCAGCCTCGCGCGCCAGGGATATCTCATCCACCCCCAGCATCTGCCCCTCACGCACGGCGACGCGGCCGTCCACCACCGTCCACGCCACCCTCGCCCGCGAGAGCTGGCCGAGAAGGTGGGGAGAGAATCCCGTGTCCAGTTCCACCGCCGGTACCAGATCGTACACCACCAGGTCCGCCAGCCGATCCACCTCCACCGCCCCGGAGGGGACGCCGAAGAGGCGCGAGCACAGCTCGGCCGGGCCATCCACGAAGAGGTGCGCCAGCACGCCGTCCGGATCCGACAGGCGCGCGGCCCGCGCGGCCCCCATCACCGTGGAGAGCGCGGCCGTCAGCGCGTCCCAGAGGCTGCCGCCCCCGCCAGTGCCCAGCCCCATCACGTTCTGCCGGGCCAGCAGCGTCACCAGGGCCCGTCCGCAGAGCTCCGACTGCAGGTCCGCGCAGGTGTCGAACGCCAGGAAGGTGCCGGAGGAGGCCAGACGTGAGGCCTCCGCATCGTCCACGGAGCGTCCATACGCGGCCACCGCCCACGGACCGAGCAACCCGGCCTCCTCCAGCCGCGACACCACCCGTCGCCCGTAGTGGGCCCAGGTGGAGGCCAGATCATGATCGCCCTCGGCGAGGTGGAAGAGGAGGGGCCCTCCGCACTCCTCACGCAGGCGGCTCAGCCGCCGCAGCAGCGCATCTCCGCACGTCCACGAGGCGTGGAAGCCGAACGCGCCTCGCACCAACCGGTGGGAGCCGCGACGACGGACGAAGTCGGCGTTCGCATCCGCCTGGGCCTCGGCCTCGGAAGTGCCGTCGAGGCTGTGGGTGGAGTGGCCCGTCACCAACCGCAGGCCGAGTCGCTCCGCCGCACGCGCCTGGGCCTCGAGGGCACCGGACACGTCGCTCGGGCAGGAGAGGTGATCCACCGACAGGGTGACCCCCTCGCGCAGCGCTCGGGCCATGGCGAAGAGGGAGAGCACCTCCACATCCCCGGCGGTGAGGACCGAGGCCAGACGCCTCTCGTACTGCAGCCGGTGTTGGGGCGAGCGCAGCAGGTGCTCTCCGGACGTGGGCACCAGGAGTCCACCGACGAGGTGGGAGTGGGTGTCCACCAGCCCCGGGGCCACCAGGCGCCCGCGACAGGAGACCTCCCAGTCTCCCGGTAGCACTGGCACCGAGGCGTTGGGCGCCACCTGACGGATGAGTCCGTCCTCGATGACGATGGCCATTCCGGAGCGCCCGCGCCCGTCGGCGCGGAAGATGGAGCAGTTCTTGAGGACCAGGCGGCCTTCCATAGGAGGCGCGAGTATATGCTCGGAGCCGGGGACAAGGGATGCGCAGTGAAGGGGGGGCCGGGTAGACTCCCGGACACTTCCCCACCCCATGCTCTTCAACACCGCGCTGTTCGGCGTCTTCTTCCTCGGCTTCTTCGTGGCCTTCCACTTCGTGGCCCGCACACGCGGAGCGAAGCTGTGGCTCGTCACGGTGGGGAGCCTCGTCTTCTATGGGGCGTGGGATGTGCGCTTCGTGCCGCTGCTGCTGGGCACCGCCCTGCTGGACTACTGGCTGGCGAGGGAGATCGGCCGTTCCCGGGACGAGCGGCGGCGGCGCCTCCTGCTGGTGGTGAGCCTGACGGCGAACCTGGGGGTGCTGGCCCTCTTCAAGTACGCGCGCTTCTTCGCGGACTCGGCGCACGGGCTGCTGTCGGTGCTGGGGGTGGCGATGCCGGCGCCCGAGTTCTCCTGGGTGCTGCCTGCGGGCATCTCCTTCTACACGTTCCAGAGCATGAGCTACACCATCGACGTCTACCGGGGTGAGCTGGAGGCGAGGGAGCGGCCGGAGGAGTTCGTGGCGGCGGTGTCCTTCTTTCCGCACCTGGTGGCCGGGCCCATCATCCGGGCCTCGGTGCTTCTGCCCCAGTTCGAGCGGATGGAACCGCCCCGGTGGGAGCAGGTGCAGCGCGGCTACCTGCTGGTGGCGGTGGGGCTCTTCAAGAAGACGATGGCGGACCTGCTGGCGCCGGTGGCGGACGGCCTCTTCGGAATTCAAGGGCCCCTGAGCGCGCTGGAGGCCTGGACGGGGGCGCTGGCCTTCACGGGTCAAATCTACGCGGACTTCTCGGGCTACACGGACATCGCCATCGGCGTGGCGCTGCTGCTGGGCTTCGTGCTGCCGCCCAACTTCGACCTGCCCTACCTGGCCACCTCACCCATCGACTTCTGGCGGCGCTGGCACCTGTCGCTGTCCACGTGGCTGCGGGACTACCTTTATATACCGCTGGGGGGCAACCGGCGGGCGCGCTACCGCAACCTGCTCCTCACCATGCTGCTGGGCGGGCTGTGGCACGGGGCCAACTGGACGTTCGTGGCCTGGGGCGCGTACCACGGGCTCCTGCTGGTCGCTTCGCACCTGCTGGCGGCACGCCTCCCCCGTCTCTCCGGCGAGGCCACGCCCGCCGCGCTGCGCTGGCTGAAGCGGGCGGGCACCTTCTACCTGGTGGTGCTCGGGTGGGTGCTGTTCCGCGCGGAGAGCCTGGGAGCCGCGATGGAGGTGCTGCGCGGCATGCACGCGCCGACCCTGGCCTCGGACTTCAGCTACGGCGCGGTGCTGACGCTGGGGTTGGTGGGCGCGGGGCTGGTGGTGTGCCACGGCGTGTCCGCGCTCGCCGAGCGCACCAGCCTGCCGAAGCGCCCTGCCCTTCTGTGGCCCGCGGTGGCCACCTGCCTGGCCGTGGCCATCGCCATCGGCACTCCGGGGCAGAGCTTCATCTACTTCCAGTTCTGAGCCACCGCGCCGGAGTGCCTGGGCCCTCGCTCAGAGGAGGCTGAGCTGGGACTTGTCCTCCTCCTTCTTGTCCCCTCCGCGAGAGGGGAGCGTCTGGAAGCCGTGCTGCTCCGCCCACTCCTTCTCCGGCCCCGACCAGCGGAAGCGGTCCATCGGCACCTTCCCCTTCTCGTCGAACTCGATGCCCTCGGCCCCCAGCAGCTCGCGCTGGTTGCCGCCGTACGTACTGATGACGCCCCCCCGACTGAGCACTCGCTGCCAGGGCACCTTCGAGGCCCGATCCCCCAACATCCCCAGCGCCTGCCCCACGAAGCGGGCATCACTCCCGCCCCCCACGATGGTCGCCACCTCTCCGTACGTCGTCACCTTGCCCGGGGGTACCTGCCCCACCACCACGTAGATGCGCTCGATGACGTCCTGCTCGTTTCCTGTGGACATGCCTTCTCCCGTCATGTCCATGACTACTACTTCTGAAAACGGACCCACGGCAAGTCACATGCGGGTTTCCCTACTCCTTCCGTAGGGTTACGCTACGACCCGAGGCCCCGCCCCACCCGATGAGCCCACCCAGCACCCCTCCTCCCTCCTCCGGAAACCGG
>QKJM01000656.1 GCA_003249315.1 Archangium sp. | reverse complement strand
CTGCTCCCGACGCACGCCCTCCATGGCGAAAGCCGCCTCGTCCAGCCAGGCGCGCACCTCCGCGTCCCGTCGCGACTCCTCCCGCCACCGCAGTCCGCCGTAGACGAGCCCCAGCCACAGGAGGAAGCCCGCGACGAGCCCTCGCCGCATCCGGCGGCTGCGCACCACCGTGCGACGGGAGGCCTCCAGGAAGGCCTGCTCGCGACGGATGAGCTCGGCCGGCTCCAGCACCGCGGCCTCGGCGAGCTGGCGGTGGCGCCAGAGGAGCTCCCTCGCCCGCCCCAGCCGCTCCCACGTGGCGGAGGCCGCCTCCAGCCGGGCCTGCACCTCCCGGCGCTCCGCGGCCTCCGTCCTCCAGCGCGCCAGCGTTCCCCAGCCCGACAGCAGCGCCTCATGGGCCAGCTCGTAGGAGGTGCTTCCCTCCTCCTCGCGGGCCACCAGCAGGCGCGCGCGCACCAGCGCCTCCAGCGCCTCCCGGTGCCCCGGATCATCCCCCACCAGCTCCTGGTCCGTCTTCCGCGCCCGGGTGCCCTCCGCCGTCAACAGCCGCAGCAGCACCCCTCGCGCCGCGGCCCGTTGCGCCGGCAGCAGGCGCGCCACCGCCTCGTCCGCGTGCCGGGCCAGCGCTCCCGCCACGCCCCCCAGCCCATCCAGCGCGGCCTGCGTCATCACCCCGCCGGCCACGTCCCGCGCCTCCCACAGCTCGGCGAGGGCGAACTGCAGCAGCGGCAGCCCCCCCTCCGTCTCCGAGGTGGCGGCCACCAGCGTCTCCACCAGCGCCTCGGACTCGAAGCGCACCCCCTTGGCCCGCGCCGGGCCCACCACCGCCTCGCGCACCTCCTCCGGGCCGAGCGCCCTCAACAGGAAGAGCGCCCCGGGCACCACCGTCCCCAGGCTGGCCACCCGCGTCAGCCGGGTGAGGAAGTCGCTGCGACAGGTGGCCAGCACCCTCACCCCGGGCACGCCCTCGGCCAGCCGCCCCAGGGCGAGCCCCGCCCGCCCCGCCTCCTCACCGTCCGCCAGCGTCACCAGTCCCTCCAACTGGTCCACGTAGAGGACGAGCCCCTCCCTCTCTCCGAGCCGGGCCCTCAACCCGCGGGCGAGCGCGTCCGGCTCCGCGCCCAGCAGCAGCCCCAGCGACTCCTCGTCCTCCCCCAGCACCGGGGCCAGCACGGCCGCGAGCGCGCTCGCCGGGCGCCTCCCCGGCACCAGTCGCACCCCGCGCCAGCGCCGCCCGTCCTCCAGCGCCCCCTCCACCAGCCGCGGCAGCACCCCCGCCAGACACAGCGAGGACTTCCCCACCCCCGAGTCCCCCGTCACCAGCAGGAAGGACTCGGTCCGCAACCGCTCCACCAGCTCGCGCGACTCGCGCCCCCGGCCGAAGAAGAGGGCCCGGTGCTCGGCCTCGAAGGGCTGCAGTCCCCGGTAGGGGTTGCCCTCGGGCACCTCCCCGGCCGCCTCGTCCCGCGAGAGCTGCTCCAGCGCGTCCAGCAGCGCCACCGCCGAGGCGAAGCGCTCCTCGGGCGCGCGGCGCAGGCACCGGTCCACCACCGCCGCGAAGCCCCCTTCCACCCCGGGCGCGGCCTCCGTCAACGGCCGCGCCTCCCCGGTACACACCGCCCCCGCCAGCCGCCTCAGGGGCACCTCCCAGAAGGGGCCTCGCCCCGCGCACAGCTCGTAGAGCACCAGCCCCAACGAGTACACATCGCTTCGCGCCGTCAGCTCCTCGCCCGCCCACGCCTCCGGGGACATGTAGTAGGGCGTCCCCACCAGCATCCCCCCCGGAAGCGACGGCAGCACCACCCCCTCGAGCGGGTGCGCCTCGTCCTCCACTCCGACTTCGGACGGCCCTCCCTCGCCAACGAGCGCGCCCTCCACGGGCTCCACCAGCCGGGCCAGCCCGAAGTCCAGCAGCTTCACCTCTCCGGCCTCGGTGAGGAGCGCGTTGGCGGGTTTGATGTCGCGGTGCAACACCCCTCGCCGATGCGCGGCCCCCAGCCCTCGCGCCAGCTCCCTGCCGAGCTCCCTCACCCGCTCCCACGGCACCGGCCTCGGCAGCCGATCCAGACTGGTGCCGCGAACGAACTCGGAGACGAGGTAGGGGTGGTTCTCCAACTGTCCCACCCGGTAGAGGGTGACGACGTTGGGGTGCTGGAGACGCGCCGAGGCCCGGGCCTCCACCAGGAAGCGGGTGAGCGCGCCGGGGCCCAGCTCGCGGATGAACTTCACCGCCACCAGCCTGTCCAGCAGCGTGTCCCGCGCCAGGTACACCCTTCCCGTCGTCCCCCGGCCGATGAGGCGCAGCAGACGGTACTCATCGAACGCCTCGGGCGGAGTCCACCCGGCGGGTTCGGGCCGGAACGAGGATGACGAAGTCACGGGACGAGGCTGGGCAGCGAGGGGCGCGGGCGCAACCGGCACACCGACTCAGGGCCTTCCCTTGGGTTTGCTCGGCTTGAGCATCCGACGGATGCGATCCTCCAGGTCCCTCGGCAGACACGGTTTGGCGATGAACTCATCCGCTCCCGCCTGACGGGCCTCCTCGGCATTGCCCGCCAGCACGTGGCCACTGAGCGCCATCACCGGAATGTCTCGGGTCCGCTGGTCCTGCTTCAGCCGCCGGGTGGCCTCCCAGCCATCCATCACCGGCAGCGACAGGTCCATCAGGATGATGTCCGGGAGGGCCCCCTGGGCCTTCTCCACCGCTTCCACCCCGTTGCGCGCCACGTCCACCTGGAAACCGACGAACTCCAGGTACTCCGCGTACATCTCCCGGGCATCGTCGAAGTCATCGACCACGAGCACGCGCTGGCGCTGAGTGGAGTCGGTCTGTTCGGAGCTGGCGGCCTTCCTGGTTTCGAGGCTTTGCGTGAGCGGAGCGGTCATGGCGCGGGGCCCTCGCACAAGGTGGGACGCCTCTGATGCTATGCACGCCCTTCTGGAATGCCCGCTCCCGCCAGGGTCTCGAGGGCCCGGGGCCCTCGGAACCTGTCCTGCTGAAGACACGGCACTCCCGGAAATGATGAAGTGCCGGACACCCGGGTGGGTCACCCCCACCCGGGCGTTGACCGACGGCTACAGCTTGGCGAGGTCGGCTTCCAGGTCCGCGGTGAGCGGCACGCCCCAGGCCGTCTCGTACGGAGCGGAGCCCGTGTTGGACTGGTGGTGGCCGAAGCCCAGCCGCACCTTGGTGCCCACGGGGACCGTGGCCGTCGGCCCGCCCGCCACCGAGGCCGATGAGGTGAACGTGAAGTAGTAGCGGGGCGTGTACTGGAAGTTGGCGGTGTCGATCGGGTAGGCGGTGCTCTCGCTGAAGCAGCCGGCCACGTTCGCCGGAGGAGCCGCCGACCGGAGCGCGAAGCCGGTCGCCGCGCCGAACTCGCCATGGTTGTTGGCGTTGTTGAGCTCCGCGTTGACGAAGGCCTGGGCCAGCGCGGCCCCTCCACCCTCGGGCTGCACGACGATCTGGTTGAAGGTGACGACGACGCACTCGCCGTTGTCGAGCACCCCGTTCACCGCCGAGGCGGCGCTGCCATCCTTGAAGGCGATCGACATGAAGCCCGGCAGGGCCGTGGTCTTCGGGCTGCGGGAGTCGCCGCTGACGAAGTAGCCCTTGCGGTAGAAGTTCGACCCGTCATAGGCCGAGACGGCCCGCAGGAGCACGTTGTACTCCTGGCCCTCCTTGATGACGAGCTGGGGCGGCATGGCGAGGGTGTAGAGGTCCCCCGCCGCGTTGGGAGTCGCCGTGAGGGTGAAGCCCTCCTGGCCGAACTCGTCCGTCACGGTGGCCAGCAGCGAGCCCGTCTGCACCGGGTGGGCGAAGGCGACGAAGATGGACTCGCCCGAGCGCAGCATGTTGCGCAGCGGATCCCTGTTGGCCGCGCTCTGCAGGCTGTCGACGTTGGAGGCCTTGAGGTTGGCGAACGAGCCGGCGCTGGTGGTGTTCTGGGCCTGGGGCAGCTCGACGAGCTGCGAGGTGCCGTACTGCATCATGTCCGAGGCCCTGATGCTGGTGAACTTGCCACCCGCCTCCAGGATGCCGTCCCCGTTGAGGTCGACCGGATCCACCCAGAGCTCGTAGATGCCATTGTTGCCCGCGATGCGCGCCAGCTCCGACGGCGCGGGCACGCCGGTGAAGGTGACCACGCCCTGCGGATCCGCCTGGCCCGACACCACCACCGAGCTCACGTTGCTGGGGTTGGAGGAACCGGAGGACGACAGCGTGCCGGCGGGAGTGGCCTCGAGGAAGGCCACCGCGCCCGCGGCAGGACGACCCGACGGGGTGACGAGCGTGAACTTCACCGTGCCATTGAGCTCGGTGAGGGCCGCGACCCCGATGCTCGCGTTGCCGTTGTTGAGGGGGATGTTGCCCGCCTCGACCGGCACCGAGGTGGACGTGCGCAGCGTGGCGAAGCCCGGCTTGCTGATGGTCACCAGCACCGAGGAGCCAGCCGGCACGTTCTTGAACATGAAGTTGCC
>QKJM01000333.1 GCA_003249315.1 Archangium sp. | reverse complement strand
GGTTATGAGCCCGACGAGCTACCAGGCTGCTCCACCCCGCGATATCGACTGCTACGATTTCAAACGAACATCAGAGACCCTGCCTTCATTCCGGCAGGGTCTCTGACCTACCGAGTTGCGGGGGCAGGATTTGAACCTGCGACCTTCGGGTTATGAGCCCGACGAGCTACCAGGCTGCTCCACCCCGCGGCGAAGTGGGAGGGTTAGTACCGCCCCTCCCCCTGTGCGTCAACCATTTTGCTCAAGCGCGGGAGAGAACGCTTCATCTCCCCACGCCGTCACGGCTCGACGCGCCGGGCCATTACTTGCCCAGCTTCTCCTTGAACAGATCGGCGAAGGTGCCCAATCCCTTCTTGCCCCCACCAACCGGCTGCTGGCTCTTCGTCCAGGCCTCCACCTCCGCGCGCTCCGCGGCCCGCTCGGCGGCGGTGATGGAGAGGCGGATCTTCCCGGAGGCGTCGATGTCCACCACCGCCGCCTTCAGCTCCTGGCCGAGCGAGAAGTGCTTACGAAGATCCGTCCCGCGATCGGTGCCCGTCTCGCTGGCGGGGATGAGGCCCTTGCCACCCGGGAAGACGAGGAAGACGCCATAGGGCTCGAGGCGATCCACCTTGCCCTCCACCACCTGGCCCACCTTGGGACGAGGCGCGGCGGGAGCAGCCGGCTTCTCGGCGGCGGCCGGGCGCTCCTCGGGCGGGAGCTGGGCCTCCTCCTCGGTGATCCGACGCAGGCCGATGCGCTTCTCCGCCGGGTCGATCTTCTCCACCTGCACCCAGATGGTCTCCCCCACCTGCACCACGTCGCGCGGGTGGGAGATGCGCCGCTCGGAGAGCGCGGAGATGTGGACCAGACCATCCACGCCCGGGCGCAGCTCCACGAAGGCGCCGAAGGGCTGCAGCCGCACCACCTTGCCCTGCAGCCGATCGCCCTCCTTGAGCTCCGCGATCGCCGCCTTGAAGGGATCCTCCTGGCGGGCGCGCAGCGAGAGGGTGATGCGCTCCTTCTGCTTGGACTTGTCCGGCGAGTTGGGCTGCGCCGGCTCCATGCGGAGCACCTCCACCTCGACCTCGTCACCCTGCTTCACCACCTCGCTGGGGTGGCCGACGCGCTGGTAGGACAGCTCGGAGACGGGGATCATCCCCTCCACGCCGCCCAGATCCACGAAGGCGCCGAAGTCCCGAACACCGGAGATCCGCCCCTTGACCACCTTGCCCTCGGCCAGGGTCTCGCGCGTCTTCGCCCCGAGCTGACGCTGCTCCTCCTCGAGCAGCGAGCGACGCGAGAGCACCACGTTGCGCTCCCGCACCTCGGTGACGCGGAACTTCAGCTTCTCGCCGACGAACTGCTCGGGATTCTCCACGAAGCGGATGTCGAGCTGGCTGATGGGGCAGAAGGCGCGCACGTCGCCGATCGCCACCTCCACGCCGCCCTTGTTCACCCCGAGCACCATGCCCTCCACGGGGATGCCCGAGGCGCGCGCCTCGGCCAGCATCGCCATGTTGGCGGTACCCTTGGCCAGGGCGCGGCTGAGGAGGATCCCCCGGGCGCCCGCCTCGATCACGTGCGCCTCCAGGGTGTCCCCCACGCCGTAGCGCAGGACGCCCTCGTCGTCCTTGAGCTCACGCAGCTCGATCATCGCCTCGCTCTTGGCGTTGGAGAGCGACACGAAGGCCGTGTCCGCGCCGAGCTGGAAGATGGTGCCCGACACCTTCTCGCCCACGCGCACCGTGCGCCGGCCCGACATCCCACCTTCCTTCTGCTGCGCCTCGAACATCTCCTCGAAGGACTCCGTCTCCGGGACCTCCTCGTAGACGGAGGGGCCGGGAACCACCGGGGCGGGCGTCGGAGCCGGCGTCGCGGACGCCTCCGGAGCCTCGGCCTGGGGTGCCTCGCCCGTGGCCTGCTCGGCCGCCGGAGCCGGAGTCGGCGTCACCTCGCCTCGCGTCTCCACCGCGCCCGACGCGCGCCGCACCACCACCATCGGGCCTTGCGGCCGGCGCTCTCCACTCCGGCCACCCCGCTCACGCTGCCGGCGATCCTCGCGCGGCGCGCCCTGCTTCGGCTGCGCCGCGGCCTCGCCCTGCGGCTTGCTCGGACGCTCCTCTCGGCGATCGCGGCTACCGCGCTCTTCGCGCTCGCCGCCACGGCCCGCCGGGATGCCAAGCATCACGTCCCCAAAAGTGGCCTTGGGCTTCTTGGGACCGAAACCACCCGCACCACCATTACCCACGGAACCGTTCTTCTCGTCGCTCACTGCAAGGACCTTCCTGAACGAAAACCAATCAGAGGGGCCTCGTGCCCCCCGCCGCGCCTAAAAGGCGGCGCACTCTACACACGCGTCCCACTCGGACGGAAGATGCATCTCGTCTTTCCGTGAAAAACACGCCCGACTCCTGACTAACGCACCACGTCGCGCGTCCCATCCCCCTCGAGCCGGGTCGGGTTTCCCGGCTCCCTGGCCGCGCTACCGGGCTCCTCGCCGGAGGACCCGCCGCAGCACGCCCCTCGCCTCGGGTACGCCCAGGGCCCCGGTCACGCCGAAGTACACCGCCCCGAACGGCCCCACCACCGACAGGAAGAGCACCAGCGGGTTCAGCCTCGGCGGCACGAGGAACGCCCCGCCCCACTCCGCCACCCCCGAAGGCAGCGGCCCCCACCAGCTCGCCAACCCCACCTTCACTCCCAGTCCCACCAGACCGGCCGCCAGGGCCGCGCCCCACAGCTTCGCCAGCAGGCTCTTCGGCAGCCCCACCGAGCCGATCCGGCGCACCAGCATCCGCCGCAGCATCCCCGACTCGAACCAGGCCACCAGCCCGCTCGTCGCCGTCAGGAAGACCGCCCCCAGGTGCTCCGGCAGCCCCAGCAGCCCTGGCAGCCGCAGCGCCAGGAACCACGCCAGCACCGCCCCCAGGGCCACCCGAATCGCCGCGAAGCGCAGCGGCGTCTTCGTGTCCTTCAACGCGTAGAAGGCCGACGCGTACAGCCGCCCCAGCGTCGCCGCCACCAGCCCCACCGACGAGCCCATCAGCAGGTACCAGAGGTAGCGCGTGTCCGCCGCGTCGAAGCGCCCCGTCTGCAGCAGCGCCCCCGCAACCACATCCCCGATGAACACGAACGCCGTTGCCGACGGCACGACGAAGAAGGCGATCCGCCTCGCCCCCGCCTCGAGCCGCGCCCGCAGCTTCCCCGCCACCTCCTCGCCCGCCCCCGCCGCCCGCGACATCTCCGGCAGCTCCGCCGCCGACACCGCCATGCCGAACAGGCTCACGGGGATCAGGTAGATCGTCTGCGCATACGTCAGCGTGGACAGCGCCCGAGCGGAGATGAGCGAGGCATAGGCCGTGTCCACATAGGCGCTGACCTGCACCACCCCGCGCCCCAGCACCACCGGCCCGAAGCTGCGCAGCACCTGCCGCACCGACTCGCCGGCCAGCGAGAGCGTCGGCCGGAAGCCCCCCAGCAGCCGAAGCACCGAGGGCACCTGCACCGCCAGTTGGAGGAAGCTGCCCGCCACCACGCCGTAGCCCAGCAGCACCACCAGCCGCTCCTCCCGGACCCCGCTCGAGCCCGCCCCCACCAGCGTGCCGATGATCGCCAGGTTCCACACCACCGGCGCCAGGTAGGAGAGCAGGAAGCGCCGGTGGCTGTTGAGGATGCCCAGGCACCACGCCGACAGCACCAGCAGCCCCGTCCCCGGGAAGAGGATGCGCACCACCCGGATGGTCAGCGCCCGCGCCTCGCCCTCGAAGCCCGGGGCGATCAGATCCACGAAGAGCGGGGTGGCCCCCATGCCCAGCGCCACCATCACCGCGGTGGCCAGCGAGAGCAGCCCGAACACCGCCCCCGCCACCCGATCCGCCTCCCGGGTGTCCCCCTTCCCCAGCAGCCCCGCGTAGACCGGGATGAACGAGCCGGACAGCACCCCCTCCCCGAAGAGGTTCTGCAGGAAGTTGGGGATGCGCAGCGCCGCCTTGAAGACGGCCGCCGCCTCGCCATTGCCCAGGAAGTACGCCAGCGCCCGCTCACGCACCAGGCCCATCAGCCGAGAGGCGAGGATGCCCACCGCCACCAGCAGCGCTCCGCCGGGAGCCCGGGCCGCCGAGCGGGCCGTGGAGACGGGAGCGGGTCGTTGAGGGTCCGGATCGGCGCCGCGGCGTGGAGAAGAGACAGTCAAGGGTAGCGGCACTCTACAGCGGAGCCTTCACCCACCAGAAGCCCGAACACCCACACCCTGGTTTCCCTTGACGCCCCCCCAGGCAGGCCGCGATGTTCCGCCTTTCGAATGGCCGGCCCCCACGACATCCCCCCGTCCGATGACGTCTCCCTCATCCGCCGTGTCCTGGCGCGCGAGTTGGAGACCATCAACGAGTACGAGGCGTCCGCCCGCGCCTCCGAGAACCCCCAGGTGCGGGCCTTCTTCCTCCACCTCGCAGAGGAGGAGAAGGAGCACGTGGCGGAGGCCGTCCACATGCTGCGCCTCCTGG
>QKJM01000055.1 GCA_003249315.1 Archangium sp. | reverse complement strand
CACCCATTTTAGGTTGCAGTCCAGTGGGATGCATGTGGTTGGCCTGACGGTGGAAATGTACAGCTCACTCGAAGCGGGCGAGCGAAGGACTGGGGAGGGGACATGGAGCCGAATGAGTTCGAAGAGAGGATGAGGGAAGGAGAGCTGTTCCACGCGTTGCGGTTGCTGAGGGGGGCGTGGTGCGTGCTGCGGGTGGACGGGCGAGGGTTCTCGCGCTTCACGGAGTCGAGGTACGAGAAGCCCTTCGACGCGAAGCTGCACGAGCAGATGGTGCGCACGGCGAGCGCGCTGCTGGAGGAGCTGCAGGGGCTGTACGCGTACACGGAGAGCGACGAGGTGTCGGTGCTGTTCCGACCGGAGTGGACGCTCTTCGACCGGGAGGTGGAGAAGCTGGTGTCGATTTCGGCGGGGGTGGCGAGCGCGGCCTTCACGCACGCGGCGGGGGAGCCGGCGGTGTTCGACAGCCGGGTATGGATGGGGGTGGATGAGGCCGCGGTGGTGGACTACTTCCGCTGGAGGCAGGCGGACGCGGCGAGGTGCGCGCTCAACGGGTGGTGCTACTGGACGCTGCGCAAGGAGGGGCAGAGCGTGGAGGAGGCCGGCCGCGCGCTGCACGGGAAGTCGGTGGGGGAGAAGAACGAGCTGCTCTTCCAGCGGGGAATCAACTTCAACGAGCTGCCGGCGTGGCAGCGACGGGGCACGGGGCTGCGCTGGGAGCGGTACGAGAAGGAGGGGGTGGACCCACGCAGCGGCCGGACGGTGAGCGCCACGCGTCGGAGGCTGCACGTGGACGAGGCGCTGCCGATGAAGGAGGCGTACGACGACTACGTGCGCCGGCTGCTGCGGGAGGGATGAGCGTCAGGGGCGGCGCCTCGGCAGGCGTGGGTCATTCCGCGCGGGAGCTGTGAGCCTTCAGGCTCACAGCTCCCTTGGGCTCAGGTGCGCTCCACTCGGATGCGTGCGGGCAGGCCGTTGAGGCTGAGCTCCTCCTCCTTGCCGGTGAAGCCCTCGGGGCCCACGTGCAACTCCGAAGCGAGCGTCTCGCGGGAGATGAGGTCGCGCGCCTCCTGGGTCACCCGACGCACTCGCTCATCCCCATCCACCCACAGGCGGATGCGATCCGTGTAGCCGAGCTCCAGGTCCTTGCGTGCGGCCTGCACCCTGGCGAGCAGCTCGCGCACCAGACCCTCGTCGACCAGCGCCTCCGTCAGCTCCGTGTGCAGCACCACCACGCCCACGCTCGAGCTGGCCGCGGCATGGCCGGGGTTGGCCTCCACCAGCACCTCCAGCTCCTCCGCGGGGAACTCCATTCGTTCGTCGCCCACGGCAATGGCCACCTTGCCCGTCTGTGCCAGCTCGCGCTGCAACTGCCGCCCGTCCGCCGAGTCGAAGGCCTTGCGCACCGGGGCCAGCTTCGCCCCCAGTCGGCTGCCCACCGCTCGCAGATTGGGGCGCACCTTGTAGCGCACGAAGTTCGACTCCTGGCCGGCCTCGAGGAAGCGCATCTCGTGAACGTTGAGTTCATCCGTAATGAGCGCCTCATGCATGGCCACGCGCTCCTGCAGCTTCCGATGCGCAAGAATGGCATCCATGCGAGACAAGGGCTGGCGGACCTTGAGCTTGTTGTCCATGCGCACCTTGAGGCCCAGCGACACCAGGTCACGCACCGCCGCCATCTCGTCCGCGAGCCGCTGATCGATGAAGTCCTCCTCGGGCTCGGGGAAGCTGCTCAGATGCACGCTCTCCGGCTGGGACTTCGGCCAGAGACGGCTCACGAGGTTGCCCCACATCTCCTCGGCGAAGAAGGGGATGAAGGGCGCGGACGCGGCGGCGATGGTGACGAGCGCCTCGTACAGGGTGAAGTAGGCGTCCAGCTTGTCCTGCTCCATGCCCGGCGCCCAGAAGCGCTGGCGGCTGCGGCGCAGGTACCAGTTGGAGAGCGCGTCCACGAGCGCCACCAGGCGCTGCGCGGCCTCGTACACCTGATAGCCATCCAGTGCCAGCGCGATGTCTCGCAGGGCGAGCTGCACCTCGGAGAGGATCCACTGGTCCAGCACCGTGCGAGCCTTCAGCTCACGCCAGCCCCGGCTCTTGCGGATGGCGCGCCAGGGCAGCTCGGTGGCGTCCGGGATGTCCGCCGCCGGGGAGAAGCCGTCGATGTTGGCGTAGATGGTGAAGAACGAGTAGACATTGCGCAGCTTGACCTGGAAGTCTTTCTGCAGCAGTCGCACGTTGCTCAGCGAGTGGCGCGTGTTGGACCAGGTGGGGCTGGCCGCGTAGAAGAACCAGCGGAACGCATCCGCCCCCGGGGCACGGGTGACCGGGTCCTTGAGCACCACTCGCTCGGAGGCGCCCAGCCGAGGCACCTCCACCGGCATCACGTCCGCGCCGCGCGGCGAGGGGGCCACGTCCAGCGCCTCCAGGTCCTTCCTGGCCAGCAGTACCATGCGTCGCTTGAGCTTCTTGTGAGCCTTGACCGTCAGCGAGAGGGCGGCCTCCGGGTTGTCCGGGCGGAAGACCTGCACCTTGGTACCATCCTGCAGGTCCAGTCCCTCCAGGTCCTCGCGGGCGATGAGGGCCTCGCCGGGCACACCGGGGAAACCCGCCTGCGCATCGCCCAGCACCGCGAAGTCCATACGGACCTCGTCGAGGATGATCTCCGGCGGGGTGTAGTTGCCCTTGGACTTGGACTCCTTCTTCCCCTCCTTGTCGCAGACGTGTCCCAGCACGATGCAGTTCTGGTACGGGTGCGGCCAGTCCCGTGCGAGCTCCATCCCCAGTCGCCGCTGCGTCTCCTCGTCGAAGACGAGCGTGCTGATCATCAGCAGCGAGTAGAACCAGCCGCGCGTCTGGTCCACTGCCTCGGAGATGAAGTCCGCTGGGAAGGCCCTGGCGAACTGCTCCCGCGAGCCCGCCAGGTGCGGGAAGCCCCACTGCGCGAAGGGCATGCACCCCGAGTCGAACCATACGTCCACCACCTCGGGCACGCGCACGAAGCGGCCGGGGGTACCGGGCTTCTCGTAGGTGACCTTGTCGATCCACGGCTTGTGGACGATGAGGTGCTCGCTGCTGGTGGCGCCAGGCTTGTTGGCGAGGAATGCCTTGAGCTCCGCCTCCACGGCGGCCAGATTGCTGCCAGGCTTCTCCCGCAGCGCCTGGAGCGAGGCAATCGCCTCCACCTCGCCGGTCTCCGAGTGGATCCACAGCGGGAGGGGTGTCCCCCAGTAGCGCTCTCGTGAGAGCGCCCAGTCCACGTTGTTGGCCAGGAAGTCGCCGAAACGGCCTTCCTTGATGTGTTCGGGCACCCAGTTCACCGCGCGGTTGTTTGCGATGGCCCTGTCCTTGACCTCGGTGGTGCGGATGTACCAGGCAGGTCGCGCGTACTGGATGAGCGGGTCTCCCTCCGCGCGCCAGCAGAACGGGTACTCATGGCGGTATTGCTCGATGAGCAACAGCAGCCCGCGTTCCTTGAGTTCGCGTTGGATGTCCTTGTCCACGTCCTTGACGAAGCGGCCCGTGAACTGAGGCAGATCCTCGGAGAAGGTCCCATCCGGCCGGACGGCGCAGAACATCTCCAGTTCGTCCGGGTTTGCGAAGCGGGTGCGCTCGCGGCGGAAGGCCCCGTAGTCGTCCTCGCCGAAGGCCGGGGCGATGTGGACGATGCCCGTGCCGCTGGAGAGCGAGACGAAGTCCGCGGCGATGACACGCCACGCGGGTGCGTCCGTGCCCCCCTCCTCGAGCGGCAGCTCGGTGCTGCCCGCGTGCTTGTAATAAATGTCATACGGGGGCACGTAGCGACGGCCCACCAGCGCGCTGCCCGGCTGCGTGGAGAGGACAGGCAGCTCCTTCTTGAGCTTCTTGCTCAGTTCCTCGCGCAGCGCGGCCGCGACGATGAGCTTGCGCTCGCCCGCGTCCACCGTGACGTAGCTCACCGTGGGGTTGACGGCGGCGTACATGTTGGAGGGAAGTGTCCAGGGCGTGGTGGTCCAGATGACGAGCGCGGTGTCGGGTGAGTCACGCAGGGGGAAGGCAACGTAGGCGCTGGGGTCGTCCACCGTGCGGTAGCCCATGCCCACCTCGCCGGAGCTCAGCGCGGTGCCGCCCTGGGGCCACCACCAGACGATCTTGTGACCCTGGTAGAGCAGGCCCTTGTTGTACAGTTCGGCCAGCGCCCACCACACGCTCTCCACGTAGCTGCGGTGGTAGGTGACGTAGGCCTCCTTCAGATCCACCCAGAAGCCGATGCGATCGGTCAGCCGTTCCCATTCGCTGGTGTAGCGAAAGACGGATTCGATGCAGCGCTCGGTGAAGGGCTCCACGCCGTAGCGCTCGATTTCGGCCTTGCCGTGGATGCGCAGCTCCTTCTCCACCTCGACCTCGACTGGCAGGCCGTGGGTGTCCCAGCCCGCCTTGCGAGGCACCTGGAAGCCGCGCATCGTCTTGTAGCGGGGGAAGAGGTCCTTGATGACGCGGGTGAGGACGTGCCC
>QKJM01000469.1 GCA_003249315.1 Archangium sp. | reverse complement strand
TCCTCGTCCGGTTCGAAGTGCGCGGTGACGATCCGTGGATCCGAGAACTCGTACAGGGTGATGGCCTCCCAGGCCGTCTCGAAGGCGCCCCCCGGGGTGGGCGGGCCTGGAGGCTCGTGGCCGATCTGCGCCTCGGAGAAGTACTGCCTCCAGCCTCGCTCAGGCGTCAGCGCGTCCGGCGGATCGCTGAAGTTCAGGCCGAGCCGCTCGGCCGCCTCCAGCCGGGCCTCGAGCTCCGCTTCCGTCCAACCCCTGAGGAATCGACACTCAGCCACGCTGCTAGTCTCCCTGGGCGATGAAGGTCGGCGAATGCGCCTCCTCGTTGCTCTCGCGCCGGCTCTTGCGCTTCACCGTCTCCGCATACACGTAGCCTAGCACCCCGTCGCCCACGGTATTGGCCACGTTGTTGACGAAGTCCGTCCAGCAGTTGGTCTGCATTGCCTCTCCCATGGCGAGGAAGCCGACGTACCGGCCCTGGGAGCTGGAGCGCGCGAGGCTGCGGATGTGGAAGATGACGTCGCCCCGGTCGTTGCGGTAGGCGCCGAAGGTGATGCGCCCCGCTTCCGGGTGGCCCGCCAGCGTTCCGAGGGTGAGGCTGGTGGCGTCCCGGTGGAGGAGCCTCACCCGGAAGGTGCCCGCCATGCGGATCCTCACCTCCAGCTCATCGCCCGGCTCGAGCGGTTCCTCGGTGCCGTCCACGCGGTGGAAGCGCACCAGCTCCTCGGGGGCGAACTCCCAGAAGCGGCGGGCCACCAGCGCCATCACTTCCGAGGGCTTGTGCCGGCAGTTGGCCACCACTGCCCAGTAGTCCCGCTGCAGCAGGGGGCCGGCTCCCAGGGAAGCGGGCAGGAGCTCTTCCATCCGCTCTTTCGTCCTTCGGGAAAACAGCCTCATGGCCAGGAACCTCCCTCCCTCTGGTAATTGCCACGCGCGGGCCTCTTGCGGAGTGCCCCGAGCGGGGTGACCGTTGCCGGGAGGGGGAAGGGAGGAGAGAGATGCCAGAGCGTGACGTCAATCCGGCCAGCGAGAGGTCGGAGGTGAGCTACCGCTATGCGGCGCCCGTGTTGCGGGCCGAGCACGAGGAGGGCTCGCTCACCCGGCTGATAGAGCAGCAGGCGGCCAAGATTCCCTCGGATGTGTTCCTCTTCTTCTCCCTGTGCGCGATGACGGTGTCGCTCGGGCTGGAGGTCGCCCAGGAGCGTCGGTGGAGCCGCTTCGTGGGGATGTGGGCCGGACCGCTGCTCACCATGGGCGTGTACACCAAGCTGGTGAAGATGCTGGGCGCTCGATAGGCCTCCGGGTCGCATGTCTGGAAGGACACCGGAAGGCGAGGGGGGTCTGCCGGAATGTCCACTTCCCGGGAGCGCCGTGGCTTGCGTGAGCGGGTGGCCGTCCACACCACGTGGTGGCACACCGTTCAGGAGGCCTCAGTGCGCTCGAGAACATTCCTCGCCCTGGCCGTCCTCGTGGCCAGTTTCTCCGTGGAGGCGCAGCCCCGCGAGGTGCGTCCCGTGGTGGAGACCCAGCCGGTGATCGGCGGAGGCCCCGTGGTCGAGGGCGCGGCCCTGTGGGTGCATCCGACGGATCCGTCTCGGAGCCTCCTGCTCGTGGCGGATGCCCAGGTGGGGCTCATCACCTACCAGCTCGATGGTCTCCAGGAGGAGTGGCTCTCCGGGGGCGGGGTGCTGGGAGTGGATGTCCAGCCGGGCTTTCCGGTGGGGGGAATCACCCAGCAGTTGGTGATGGTGGCCAACCAGCCGCTGCAGGGGCTCGTGGCCTACATCATGGACCCGACGACGCTCCGGCTTCGCGCGGCGAATCTGGAGGTCATCAACGTCCCGGGCTTCGCCCCCACCCGCGTGGCGCTGTACTCGAGCCCCACCACCGGGACCTTCTACGTCTTCGCGGGGAGCGCCACGGGGGTCGTCCGGCAGTTCGAGCTCACCTCGCAGCTCGATGGGGGCGCGATGGCCACCCCGGTGCGCACCTTCGACGTGGGGAACGCGGTGTCGGGCCTGGTCGTGGACGATGCGCTGGGCTGGCTCTACGTCACCGAGCAGAACAACGCCATCTGGAGGTACGGCGCCGAGCCCGCGGCCTCGGATGGCCGCACCCTGGTGGAGGACGTCCTCTCTGGCAGTCTCGTCGCGCCGCTCGGCGGGCTGGCCCTGTACACGGCATCCAATGGCCAGGGCTACCTCCTGGCCGCCAACGGCGGGCGGGACGCGGTGCGCATCTACGAGCGCCAACCCCCCAATACCCCCCTGGGCGATGTCTCCGTCCTTCAGGAGGGCACCATCGACGCCGTCTCCGCGCCTCGCCACGTGGTGGTGAGCAATCGCGGGCTGGGGCCGGTCTTTCCCCTGGGCGTGGTGGCCGTCCACGACGGGAACAACGCCGCCGACAACGAGAACTTCAAGCTCGTGCCGTGGCGGGAGGTCGCCTTCGCCTTTTCGCCGCCGCTCATCGTGGACATCGGAGGAGGGCCTCTCCCGGACGGAGGACTGCCGGACGGGGGAGGGGGAGTGCCCGGGGGGCCGCCCGGTATGCCCGGCCAGCCCGGGCCGGCTCCCGGCAACCTCGGGTGCGCCTGCTCCACCGCGTCCGTATCGGGCTCCGTGCTGCTCGTGCTGGCTGCCCTGTTGCTGCTCGCCCGTCGCCGGGCCTCTTGAAGCCGGTTGCCTCCAGGGGGCGGCTGGGCTCAACTCGCCGGCCTCATGCACCGTTCTCGTCTCTTCCTCATGCTGGGGGCCCTCCTGGCCTCCGGCTGCAGTGCCTCGCGCTCCGCGGAGCTTTCCTCCCCCGTCCAGACCCAGGCCGCCCCCGCCGAGCCCCTCCGGCTCACCCTGGTGGGCACCAACGACTTCCATGGCTGGATGATGTCCCACCGCACCTCCCTGCCCGGTGGCCTCGAGGTGGAGGAGGGCGGCGCGGCCGTCTTCGCCGGCTACGTGGCCCGGCTTCGCGCGGACAACCCGGGTGGAGTGCTGCTGCTCGACGCGGGCGACATCTTCCAGGGGACGCTCGCCTCCAACCTCACCGAGGGCGCCGTGGTCGTCGACGTCTACAACCACCTGGGCTACGCCGCCGCCGCGCTCGGCAACCATGAGTTCGACTACGGGCCCGTAGGGCCTCGTGCCGTTCCCGGACCCGGGGAGGATCCTTTCGGAGCCCTCTCCGAGCGCATCCGCCAGGCGCGCTTTCCCCTCCTCACCGCCAACGTGCGCGAGGCCGCTAGCGGCGAGCGTCCCGCGTGGCTCGGCAATGACGGCACGCTGCTGGTGACGCTCCAGGGCGTGAAGGTGGGCGTGGCTGGCCTCACCACCCCGACCACCGCGCGCATCGGCAACCCCGCCCACGTGGAGAGCCTGCGCTTCGAGGCGCTGCTGCCCTCCACCCTCGAGACCGTGCAGCGCCTGCGCGCCCAGGGCGCCGAGGTGGTGATCGTCGTCGCCCACGCCGGCGGCAAGTGCTCCGACCTCTCCAACCCGCGCGACAACTCGAGCTGCAGCCGGGAGGACGGGGAGATCCTCGAGCTCGTCGAGGCGCTGCCCCCCGGCTCCGTGGACGCCATCTTCGCCGGCCACACCCACCGGCCCATGGGGCACTTCTTCGGGGACGTGCCCGTCGTCTCCACCTCGGGCCTGGGCCGCGCCTTCAGCGTGGTGGAGCTCTTCGTGGACCCGGTGAGCCGTAAGGTGCTGCCGGAGCGCACCCACATCCAGGCCGCCATCCCCGTGTGCGCCCAGGTGGATGCGGACAGCGGCACCTGTGACACGCGCAAGCTGCGCAAGCAGGAGTCAGTGAGGCTCGTGCCCGCCACCTTCCTCGGTGGCCCCGTGGTGGCGGACGCGCAGGTGGAGGCCCTTGTTGCTCCCGCGCTCGCGCGCGTGGAGGAGGTGCAGCGCCGGCCCCTCGGTGTCTCCGTGCCTGTTACCCTCGGGCGCAACTACGAGGGAGAGAGCGCCCTCGGGGATGTCCTCACGGACGAGCTGCGCGAGATGGAGAAGGCGGACGTGGCCCTCCTCAACTCCGGCGGCCTGCGCGCCAACCTGAAGGCCGGGGCGCTCACCTTCGGTGACCTCTACGAGGTGCTGCCCTTCGACAACACCGTCGCCGTCGTCACCGTCACCGGGGAGGAGCTGCACCGCCTGCTCACCGCCGCCTACGGGGCCGGCTCCGGTGTCTTCCAGGTGTCCGGTTTGAAGGTGGAGCTCGCGCGCTGCCCCGGTCCCCAGCGCCTGCGCCGCATCTCCCTGCCCGATGGCAAGCCGCTCCAGCCCTCCCGCCTCTACCGTGTGGTGATGCCGGACTTCCTCGCCCGCGGCGCCGGTGGACTCGCCCCCGTGCTCTCTCAGCTTCCCCCCGAGCGCATCGATCTGGGTCTCGGTCGCGAGCCCGGCCTGCTCCGCGATGCGCTCGCCGCGTGGTGGGAGTCCCGCGGCAAGCCCCTCACCGCGCCCCCCACGGGTCGCATCTCCTTCGTGGACG
>QKJM01000237.1 GCA_003249315.1 Archangium sp. | reverse complement strand
CGCAGGGCGTGCTCGGCCACCGCCTCCTGCTGGCCGTCCTCGTCCAGTAGCAGTACCCGGCGGGGCAGGCGCCGCACCGCCAGTGCGGACATGCCCGGCAGGCCCAAGGTGAAGGTGGAGCCCTCGCCCTCGGCGCTCACCACCCCCAGCGAGCCCCCATGGAGCCGGGCGATGGAGTGGCTGATGAAGAGGCCCAACCCCAGCCCGCCGAAGTGGCGGAGCGAGGCGTTGCCCGCCCGGTAGAAGCGCTGGAAGAGCCGCGTCTGGTCCTCCACCGGAATGCCGATGCCCCGATCCTTCACGTGGATGCGCGCCTCGCCGGCCACCGGCTCCACCACCACGGCGATGGTCTCTCCCGGCGGGCTGTACTTGTGCGCGTTCTCCAGCAGGTTGACGAGCACCTGCTCCAGCCTGTCTCGATCTCCCTCCACCCAGAGCCGCTCGCGCGGCACCTCCAGGCTGAAGAGGCGCTCGAAGGCATGGCGGAACTGGTCCACCACCTCCGCCACCAGGTGCCCCACCTCCAGCGGCGCCCGCTGCATCGACAACCGACCCAGCTCCAGCCGCGAGGCGTCCAGCAGATCATTCACCAGCCCCGCCAGCCGATCCACCTGGCGCCTGGACTTGAGGACGCTGGCGAGCTCCACCGGCTGCCCGGCCGCCAGCCGGCGCTCCATGGTGTAGAGGCCGAGCTTGAGGGGCGTCAGGGGCGTCTTCAGCTCGTGGGAGGCGATGGACATGAACTCCTCGCGCACCCGCAGGGCCGACCGGGCCTCGCGCAGCAGGCGCGCATTCTCCACCGACACCGCCACCTGACCGGCGGCGGCGCTCCACAAGTCCAGCTCGCGCAGGGAGAAGGAGGTGCCCTGCTCCTTGTAGAGGACGAGCAACCCCACCGCGCGCCGGGGGGCCAGCAGCGGCACCGCGGCGAAGATGGAGCCCAGGGCGTCGCCGTAGCCGCGTTGAATGCCAATCTGCGGCTGACGGGTGGCGAGCGCCGCCTCGAAGGAGTCGGCATGGGCCTCCAGGGCATCCTCGGGGGAGGAGCTGCTGGCCAGATCGGACACGGCCACCCGACGAGGGGGATGGCCCTCGCCGGCGAGGTACAACTCGGCGCGACGCACCTGGGCGCAGCGCACCACGGCCAGCACGGCGGCCGCGCACACGCTCTCCACATCCAGCGTCTCCCCCACCTCGCGCGCAATCTCCTGGAGGGCCTGGGCGAAGGCCACGTCATCCTCGGCGCCCGAGGGCTCGAAGAGCAGCCAGGCGCCCGGGGAGGCCTCCGGACCACAGGGGCGGACGCGGACGCGAAGCTGCTTGAGGCCGGTGGTGATGACGTGGCCCGAGTAGCCGCGGCCCTCGCGCAGGGCCCGCTCCAGCGCCTCCCGACCCCTCCCTCCATCCAGCACCTCCAGCACCGGGGCGCCCGGCTGGAGCGTCACCCCCGTCTTGGCGGTGAAGTCCGGCTCCACCCACTCCACGCACAGGTCCGGTCCGATTCGCAGCACGGCCTGGGGGACACAGGGGAGGACATCCTGGAAGTCGGGAGGCAGCATGCGGGGCTAGCACAGGAGTTACGCCCCCCAGCCGGGCGAAAACAAGGCACCCCCTGCCTCCGGGCTCCTGGTCGGGGGAAGAGCGTTCAACAGAGGGGATCTGCAACCCCCCGAGTGTGTGTTAGACGACACCCGCATATGTCCACCCAGCCTTCCAAGGAACTGAAGACCTTCCCCAATCCGTCGTCCGAGCGGGACTACGAGATTGCGTTCGACTGCCCGGAGTTCACCTGCCTGTGTCCGATGACGGGGCAGCCGGACTTCGCGCGGTTCAAAATCAAGTACGTGCCGGACGAGCTGTGCGTGGAGCTGAAGAGCCTGAAGCTCTACCTGTGGTCCTACCGGAACGAGGGGGCCTTCCACGAGAAGGTCACCAACACCATCGCGGACGACATCATCCGGGCCATCCAGCCGAGGAAGCTGGAGGTGGAGGGAGACTTCTTCGTCCGAGGCGGCATCGGCACGGTGGTGACGGTACGCCACGAGAAGAAGGCCGGGGCGAAGAAGGCGAAGGCGAAGAAGGCCGCGCCGGCCCGTGGCGGAAAGAGGGCCTGACCTCCCCTCTCCCCTGAGCCAAATCCGTGCGCCCTACTCGGCCGCCTTCATCTTCGCCTCGAGCTCCCGGGCGCGCTGCTCCGCATCGGACTCGATGCGCGCGGCGCTCTCCCGGACGTTGTCGAGCTGGCGCCTGGGGGCGCTGGCCTCCCCCTCGGAGGAGGCACGGCTGGCACCGTTGAGGGCATACCAGACGGCCCCGAGCACGACGACGAGGCCGAGAACGACGGTGAGGACCTTGCCCATGGCTGCAACCTCCAGAGCCGCCGTGCGCGTCAGCGGATGGTGAACGGACGGATGTACGCCATCCAGTAGGGAAGAGAGGAGTAGACACCCGCGCCGAGCCCCGCGGCAACGGCCAGCAGAGCCAGGAGCCACAGCGCCACGCGGCGACGGGGGCTCGAGGCCTTGTCGAAGACCTCGACGACGCTGAGCTCGTCCTGGGAGAGGAGGGCGAGCGCCTCGGTCTCGGTGAGCTTCTTCCGGTGGCGGAGGAAGCCGATGAGGAGGGCCTCGTGGGAGACGCGCACCTGCTGGGCGAGGAACAGCTCCAGGTCCCTCCGCATGGCGGCGGCGTTGGGGTAGCGCTCCTCGGGCTTCGTCAGCAGGGCGCGCCGGACGATCTCCGCCAGCGGCCGGGGGACGTGGGGCGCCACCTTCTGCAAGGGGGTGTACTTGCCGTCCCGGATGCGGGCGAACACCTCGCCGGCGTTGCGTCCCTGGAAGGGGCGGGTGCCCGCGAGCGTCTCGTAGAGGAGCACCCCGAGCGCGAAGAGGTCCGTCCGCGGATCCACCGGCGCACCCGTCACCTGCTCAGGGGACATGTACGAAGGGGTGCCCACGGCCATGCCCTCGGCGGTGAGGGCCTCCAGGCCCTCGTCCTTGGCCACGCCGAAGTCCATCAGCTTCACCTCGCCCGCCTTGGAGACCATCACGTTGGCCGGCTTGAGGTCGCGGTGGATGATGTGGCGGAAGTGGGCGTGCTCCAGCGCGCTGGCCACCCCCACCCCCAGCACGGCCACGACGTCCGGCGGCAGCGGCCCCTCGCGGATGAGCTCATGGAGGGTGGGCCCATCCACGTACTCCATCACCATGAAGAGGACGTCGTTCTTCTCCACCAGGTCATAGAGGGTGACGATGTTCTGGTGGCGGAAGGCGGCGAGCGCGAGCGCCTCGCGGCGGAAGCGGGAAACAGCCTCCTTGTCCCGGTGGGGGTCGGCCAGCATCTCCTTGATGGCGACCTCACGCTGAAGCTGCTCGTGGAGACCACGATACACCTGGGCCATGCCGCCGCGCCCCAGCTCTCCGAGCACGCGGTAGGCGCCTATCTTCCGATGTCGCACGGGCTTGTCGGTGGCAGGCACGGGCCGGAGGCTAACCGGTTCCGGGAACTCCGTCGACCCGCATGGAGTGCGGACTGCCTGGCAATCAGATGACGAAGAGGAGGCAACAGCCCCGTGAAGCCCGTTAGGCTGCCCCCATGAACCTCCGACTTCTCGTTCCGCTGATGCTGCTGACCCTCCCGGGCTGCCTCGTCCGCCACTCCGCCTTCCTGCCCACGGCGAAGACGAAGAAGTCCGCGCTGAAGTCCCACCCCCGGTGCAAGCCCAGCCAATACTGGGATGGCACGAAATGCCGCCATAAGGGCAAGGGAAAGGGGGCCCGCAAGCACGACGGGTGAGACGCCCCTGGTCTCCACACACGGATGAAAGCACAGGACCGAGATACCCTCACCCCGACCCTCTCCCGGCGGGAGAGGGAGGAGGCGCCCGCCCAGGAGTCGCGGTTCCGGCTGCTGGACGGCGGCGCCGAGGCCTACCCTCGGATGCTGGAGGCCATCGGCGCGGCGTCCCGGCGCGTCCACCTGGAGGTGTATGCCTTCGAGCGCGAGGGCGTGGGAACGCGCTTCGTCTCGGCGCTGGTGGCCGCGGCCCGCCGAGGCGTGGAGGTGAAGGTCATCGTCGACGGCTGGGGCAGCATCGGTGACAGCCGCGCCCTCGCCGACACCCTGCGCGCGGCCGGCATCCGGGTGCGCATCTACAACCCCCTCACCTCGCTGCTCTTCGGCCGCACCTGGCGCAACCACCGCAAAATCCTGCTCGTGGACGACACGGTGGCCTTCGTCGGCGGCATCAACATCGGGGACGACTACGCGGCCGAGGAGGGTCGGCCCGGGTGGGCGGACCTGGCGCTGGAGCTGCGCGGCGACATCTGCGCCCAGCTTGGCAGGCGGCTCACCGCGGGGGCGAGCGTCCTGACGGCGGGCCCCGCCCGCCTCTTCCTCTCGGGCTTCGGTGGAGGATGGCGGCTGCGGGCGCGCTACCTCGCGGCGCTCCAGGACGCGCGCGAGAAGGTGGTGCTGGCGCATGCGTACTTCC